>JAUUYI010000253.1 GCA_030590525.1 Sedimenticola sp.
AGCCGCCGTTGTCATGAATATTTTTTCCATCGATAACAACTCTTCGCATAATAGAAACTCTGTTGCAGTCCAACTGTGGATACAGTGAATGCGGCGCAGGATAGCTGCGAAAATCCCATTTGTGAATCAACCCTGGATGTCTAGTGTCAGAACTGTATGGGAATTGTTATGGTTAAAAAATGAGGAGTCAGAAGTCAGAAGCGCAGTTCGGACGGAGCCCGATCGGAATTTCGGGGAGACGGTGCGCACGGCTGCGCCGCGCACACCCTACGGGATTGAGATCTGGGTAGGGTGTGCGCCGCTTGCGGTGCGCACCATAGGGCGAATGGAATGGGCCAGAAGTCAGAGTGGGATCACTCCAGGTTCTGGAAAGTTCCCCCGTTTTTCATTCTGAATACTGACTCCTGAATACTGAATTCTGACTATCGGGAGTCATCTTGATCATCGATCGTTACATCGCAGCGGAGATAGCGCGGCCGTTTGCCGTCGGTAGCGGACTGTTGTTCATCGTATTTGCTGGTTACAGCTCGATCATGCAGCTGGCAGAGGTGGAAAAGGGTGTGTTGCCGTTGATGACGGCACTGCAATTGATCTTTCTGAAATCCATCGTGAGCCTGGAGCTCATCGTTCCTACCGCGCTCTATCTGTCCGTTCTCTCCGCTATGGGGAGGCTGGCAGTTGATTCCGAACGGGTGGCCTTGCAGGCGACGGGTGTCAGTGAACTGCGTATTTTGAAAGCGGTGCTGAAATTCGCTTTTTTCATTGCGCTATTGGTTGGCCTGCTCTCCCTGTTCGGGCGACCCTGGGCCTACCGGGAGAGTTACAGAGTCGAGGCCGATGCGGTTGCCGCGTTCGATATCAGCAAGCTGGAGGCGGGCCGGTTTCTGGAACTGCAGAATGGAGACTATGTGCTGTTTGCACAGCGCGTGGAAACCGGGGAGGGGAGAATGTTCGACCTGTTTCTGCAACGGGACCAGGGTGACAAGGTCAATGTGATCTATGCCAGAGAGGCACGACTGTTCCAGCCTGAAGCGGGCCTGGGGCTGGTGATGAGATTTTACGATGGATACGCCTACCTGCTGGATCGGCAGGGTGAAAGAGACTCACGGCTCCGGTTCGGCCGGTTGGCTCTCAGCCTGGAGAGCGCGCCGTCCGACACCGGCTACAAGCGCAAGGCCGCACCGATATCGCGGCTGGCCGGATCGCAAAGGCGCCGGGATATTGCAGAGTTTCAATGGCGGTTATCGACGCCTGTGGCCACCCTGCTGCTGGCGGCCCTGGCCGTGCCCTTGAGCAGGCACACTCCCAGGCGCGGCCGTTTCGGGGGCTATATCATCGCGATATCAATCTATGTGCTGTTGTTCAATCTGGCGTTACTGGCACGTAACCTGGTGGAGCAGGGGTTCGTCGGAGCAATTCCCGGTATCTGGTGGGCCTATCTGTTTCCCATGCTGCTGCTGTTGTTCCTTCTTTTTGCACCGCGTTGGAACCGGTTCAGCTGATATGGGTTGCCTGGATCGTTATATCGCTGTCGCGCTGCTGAAGGGGTGGATACTGGTTCTGCTGGTGGTGGTGTCGGTGTTCAGCCTGTTCGCCCTGGTGGTGGAACTGGATCATGTCGACAACAGTTACCAGATAATGGATGCGCTGATGTTTGTCCTGCTCACCATCCCCCAGCGCGCATTGGATCTAGCCCCGGTCATTGCCCTGCTGGGCAGCCTGATCGCCCTGGCCTCCATGGCCAGGCACAATGAGCTGATGGCGATGCAGGCGGCCGGTGTGACACCCTCCCGCTTCATCCGGTCGGTTGCCCTGGTGACCGCGCTTCTGGTATTGCTGCTGGGGCTCGCTTCCGAGTACCTCTCCGCACCGCTCTATCTACGGGCGGAGACCCAGCGGATGCTGGTCAGCAGCAACGGGGGTCTGCTGGCGGGCAGGGGACTCTGGTCGAACGACCGGCGGCGTTTCTTCAACGTACGGGGGTTGCGTGACGGTTATGTGCCGGAGGGTATCGACCTCTATCAGTTCGAGCCGGACGGAAAACTCAGGGTTTCGATCCACGCCAGTCATGCAGAGGTAAAGGGGACCCGGGAGTGGATCCTGATCGATGTGTGGCGGAAACAGCTGGTCGATGGTCGGCTGGTTAGCCGGCACCTGGAACGGCTGGAGATGGGGGATTTCTGGTCCCGGGAAGAGCTTCCGCTTCTCTCGTTCTCCACCGCCGCCATGTCTGTTACCGGCCTCTACCGTTATGCAGCCCATCTGCAGGCTACCGGGCAACGTGCCGGACGCTTCCAGCTCGCCTTTTGGCAGCGGATCACCTGGCCGCTGGCCGCCGGCATCATGGCCCTGCTGGCGATTCCCGCCTGTTTTGGGGCGGATCCCCAGCGCAACCAGGCCTTCGCACGCCGAGTTACGCTGGGTGCCATTGCCGGTATCCTGTTCTATCTGGGTACCCGCATCATCTACACCGGCGGAATGCTGCTGAAACTTCCCCCGCTGCTGGTTGCCCTGTTGCCGCTGGTGCTGTTGCTATCGGTCGGCGGTGTGTTGTTCTCGCGCCTCCTGGCTGGCCGGGTCACTCAGCGAAGGGGAATACCAGGCGTGCGCCAGTGAACAGGTGGCGGCTCTCCGGCAGGGCCCGGCTGCGGCGGGTCGAGCGCCGCAGGGCGCGTTGGGTGTGCAGGCTTGCACCCCGCAGGCTGTAGTGCCGCTGATCGAACTCACGGGTGCGGGCCTCACTCCATTCCGGGGCCTGATAACCCTGGTAGGGTTCGAACCGATTGGCGCACCACTCGAGCACCCGACCGTGGCCCTGGATCGACTGGGTGCGGGCCGCTACCTCCCACTGGTATTCGTGCTGGAGCACCGCACCCGCCAGTTCACCCCCCAGGCTGGAGACCCATCTGGCGCAGGCCTCTGCCTCATACTGGCTGATACCCATCACCGGCTCTCCGGGCTGCAGGTCGAAGGGGCCGTTGAGACCGATGCCGAACCAGCTCCCCCCCTCATCCCGACGCCAGTGATCCGGGTGCGGCGGCGTGTCGCCCAGCCAGTCCCTGCCCGCTTCATTCCAACAGGCGGGATCCTGATAGCCCCCGGCTTCCATGAAGGCGAGCCAGTTGGCATTGGAGAGCGGATGACGCTGGATGCGGTAGTTACTCAGCTGGACCACCTGGGTTGGGAGTTCGTTATCGAACGCGGCCGGGTCATCCAGGGCGCCGATACGATAGTGACCCTGGGCAATCCCGGTGAGGTCCGCCTCCGGGAGTGCAGCCTGCAGAGGTGTCGTCACCCGGTGCTCTGGGGAGAGCTGCAGCTGTCGCTGGGTCAGGACCATCAGCATCTGCTCATACAGGAGGGCCTGTTGCTGGATGATCACGGGCAGCAGTCGCTCTTCAGCCAGTAGTGGATGCGCCGGCAGCGTCCCGGGATTGGCCAGCCGCATGATGTTCTCTTCCTGCAGTTCCAGGGCCCAGTTCAGCAGATGGTCCTTGGGCGGCAGCCGACGCCATTGCTCCACTTGCGGCAGGGCGCCCGGGATAAACAGCTCACGTACCCGGGCGGTCATGTCTGTTTCGCCCTGGACCTGTTCCCGCAGCCACCAGGTCTCCAGGTAGACAGCACGCCCCAGATACCAGGCCAGTGGGGCCAGCGCCGGGTGAAACGGGCGGCAGCACTCCGGCTCCGGTATCGATTCCAGCAGCTGGGTCATCATCTCATGCAGGTCACTCAACTGGCCGAGCAGGTGTTGCGTGTTCATCGATTGAGCCTTCAATGGAAGATGGGATGCGTAATGATACAAGAAGGAGGGCAGGGCTGAGGAGTCAAAAGCAGGGTCTGAGGCCTGATCCGGAAATTGTGCCAGGTCGTTTGATTATCTATATAACCTAACCCGGCAGCGCAGGAACCAAGGTGTAGGAGCGGGCTTGCCCGCGAAATGCGCTGGCAACGGCAAGAGCACTGTTCGCGGGGCAGCCCGCTCCGACAGGAAAATTCTTAGACATTTTGCATAAGATTTCAGTGGTAAGGTACTA
>JAUUYI010000310.1 GCA_030590525.1 Sedimenticola sp.
ACCCTCAAGGGAGAGGGGGATTTAAGAGTTTTGCAAGAGCCTCTGTTGCAGGGCCGAATTCATTCGGTCGATTCGGTGGTCGAAACAATTCGACCCTACATTTATGCTGACAGCAATGAACTCCGAAACTTGAGATCGATAGGCCGGTATCCGGCGTGGCAAGGCGCTGGAGAATCCTGTATATTGCCTAACCCAATATAAAGCATTGAATCACCAAATAATAGTGATCGCTGCTATAGATTTTTGACCCGTAGACCGGGGGAGGAAGCGGGGCGGAAGCCCCGGGGACGACCGCTGGAGAGATTTGTAGAGATGAAGCCTGACATAGATCCGCAGGAAACTCAGGAGTGGCTGGAAGCGCTGGAGGGAGTGCTCGAGAACGAGGGGGTAGATCGTGCTCACTACCTGATCGAGCGACTGGTAGACAAGGCGCGCCGATCCGGGGCCTATCTGCCCTACAGTGCCAACACCGCCTATGTGAATACCATACCGGTGACCAAGCAGGAGCGCTTTCCGGGTGATCGTGCCATGGAGCGGCGGATACGCTCCTTCATTCGCTGGAATGCGATGGCGATGGTAGTGCAGGCTAATCGGCTCTCCTCGGAGCTGGGCGGGCATATCTCCAGTTTTGCCTCGGCAGCAACTCTGTTTGACATAGGCTTCAACCATTTTTTTCATGGGCGGAGCAAGGCTCGGGATGGGGATCTGATCTTTTTTCAAGGACACTCGGCCCCCGGCATCTATGCCCGTGCCTTCCTGGAGGGGCGGATCAGTGAAGAGACCCTCTATAACTTTCGTCAGGAAGTTGATGGTGAAGGGCTCTCCTCCTATCCTCATCCCTGGTTGATGCCGGGCTTCTGGCAGTTTCCCACGGTTTCCATGGGCCTGGGGCCACTGATGGCCATCTATCAGGCCCGTTTCATGGGCTACCTCAATGATCGGGGCATCATTAAGACAGAAGGCCGTAAGGTGTGGGCCTTCATGGGCGATGGCGAGATGGATGAGCCGGAGGCCCAGGGTGCTCTCTCCCTGGCTGGCCGTGAACGTCTGGACAATCTGGTATTCGTGGTGAACTGCAACCTGCAGCGGCTGGATGGCCCGGTGCGGGGTAACGGCAAGATCATTCAGGAGCTGGAGGCCCTGTTCCGCGGTGCTGGCTGGAATGTGATCAAAGTGGTTTGGGGTGGTTACTGGGATCCGCTGCTCGCACGGGACAAGAAGGGGTTGTTGTTGAAGCGGATGGAAGAGTGTGTGGATGGCGACTACCAGGCCTACAAGGCCAAAGGTGGCGCCTATACCCGGGAGCACTTCTTCGGCAAGTACCCTGAGCTGAAAGAGCTGGTCGCCAACATGACAGATGAGGATATCTGGCGCTTGAACCGGGGGGGGCACGATCCGCACAAGGTCTATGCGGCCTACGCAGAGGCGGTGCGCCACAAGGGGCAGCCGACGGTCATCCTGGCCAAGACAGTAAAAGGCTATGGCATGGGCGTAGCAGGTGAGGGGCAGAATATCACTCACTCCCAGAAGAAGATGGGTGAAGTGGCTTTGAAGGCCTTCCGCGACCGCTTCAATATCCCGATCGCCGATGAGAAGATTGCCGCCGCTCCTTTCTACAAGCCCCCCGCCGGGAGTCCGGAGCTCGACTATATGCAGGAACGGAGGAAGGAGCTGGGTGGTTATCTGCCTCAGCGTTATACCGACGCGCCAAAACTGGAGATCCCGGCGCTGGAGGCTTTCGATGCCCTGCTGAGTGGGAGTGGTGATAAGGAGATGTCCACCACCATGGCCTTCGTTCGGTTTCTGACTATCCTGATTCGTGACAAACAGGTGGGGAAACGGGTCGTCCCGATCATCCCGGATGAGGCACGCACCTTTGGTATGGAAGGGATGTTCCGTCAGTTGGGGATCTATTCATCCATTGGTCAGCTCTACCAGCCGGTGGATGCGGATCAGGTAATGTATTACCGGGAGGATCAGAAGGGCCAGATCCTGCAGGAAGGCATCAATGAGGCGGGTGCCATGTCGTCCTGGATAGCTGCGGCCACCTCCTACAGTAATCACGGGGTCAGCATGATCCCTTTTTATATCTTTTACTCCATGTTCGGTTTCCAGCGGGTGGGTGACCTTGCCTGGGCCGCCGGGGACATGCAGGCAAGAGGGTTTCTGGTCGGGGGTACCGCTGGCCGTACCACCCTGGCCGGGGAGGGTCTGCAGCATCAGGATGGGCACAGCCATTTACTGGCAGCTACCATTCCCAATTGTGTTGCCTATGATCCCGCTTTCGCCTACGAACTGGCGGTGATCGTGCAGGATGGTCTACGCCGGATGTTCCAGGAAGAGGAGAACGTCTTTTACTACCTGACCATAATGAACGAGAACTACCCCCAGCCCCCCATGCCCAAGGGTGTGGAGCAGGGGATTCTCAAGGGAATGTATCGTTACAGTAGTGGTGGACGCCGTAAAAGACGGGTTCGGCTGCTGGGCAGTGGCACCATTCTACGGGAAGTGCTGGCCGCGGCCGAACTGCTGGAGCAGGACTTCAATACCTCAGCCGATGTATGGAGTGTCACCAGTTTCAATGAGTTACGCAGGGAGGGGCTGGACGCAGAGCGTTGGAACATGCTGCATCCCGAGGCGGAACCCCGTGTCAGCTACGTGGAGCAGCAGCTCAGTGACAGCCAGGGACCCGTGATAGCTGCCAGTGACTATATGCGTTCCTACGCAGATCAGATTCGCCCCTTCGTTCCGGCCAGCTACAAGGTGTTGGGTACCGATGGCTTCGGTCGTAGCGATATGCGCTCACAATTGCGCCGGTTTTTCGAGGTGAACCGTTACTACATCGTTGTTGCAGCGCTCAAGGCGCTGGCGGAAGAGGGGACGGTGGAGGCTGCGGAAGTTGCTCGGGCGATCAGGAAATACCGTATCGATCCGGAAAAAACCAATCCGGTGATGAGCTAGATTTTTGAATGCACAGAATCCAGAGAATGCGAAAGTGAGTACCGAAACTAAAGTCTTAGTACCTGACATTGGCGAATTCTCCGATGTGGAGTTGATCGAGGTGCTGGTCAAGCCGGGTGACAGGATCGAAGTGGATGATTCACTGGTTACCCTGGAGAGCGATAAGGCCACGATGGAG
>JAUUYI010000192.1 GCA_030590525.1 Sedimenticola sp.
GCATTTCTTGTTTGGAGTGGCTGGATAAACACCCACCCCGTGTGCTTTTGGTTTATTCCGCGTGGGCACAAAAAACGTGCCCACCCTACATGGCTATTCAGCTCACCTCTGAAAACGGTTAAATTTCACTGTTTTGCTCTTTGCATCATCGTAGGATGGGCAAAGCGTAGCGTGCCCATCAAAATCCACGGTGCCTACCCCGGTGATGGGCACGGCGCTTCGCGCCTTTGCCCATCCTACGCAACTGGAGTAACTTCGACGCAATTTGCCATTGCACGGTGCATAAGCAAACAGCAATCATTCTTTCTTTTTGTTTTCCTTTGCGCCTTTGCGTCTTTGCGCGAGAACGTTTTTAAGGTTTTGCTTTTCGTTTTTCGTTTTCGTCAGACCAATTCTCAGATCTCCTGGAAATCGACCCGGCTGGTGACGCCGCAGAAGAGTTCATAGGCGATGGTGCCAGCGGCCCGGGCGATCTCATCGGCGGGTAACCCCCGCCCCCAGAGCGTCACCCGGTCACCGATACGAGCCTGACGCTGCCGACGCAGATCGATGGTGATCATATCCATCGACACCCGGCCGATCAGGGGGACGCGGTGATCATTGAGCAGCACCGGGGTCCCCGAGGGTGTGTGGCGGGGATAACCATCCCCGTAGCCGATCGCCACCACGCCGACTGGCATGGGCTCAGGGCACGCCCAGGTGCCGCTGTAACCGATCCGCGCCCCTTTGTGGTAGTGGTTTATCGCGATCAGACGGCTCTCCAGGGTCATCACCGGTTTCAGCCCGTATTCCCCTGCGTCACCCGCGATGAAAGGAGATGCACCATAGAGCATGATGCCCGGCCGGTTCCAGTCGGAGCGGGTCGATGGCCAGCCCAGGATTCCGGCAGAATTGGCGATGCTGCCCTCCACCCCGAAACGTGTCACCAGGGGCATGAAGGCGGCGATCTGACGGCTGCTGGTATGATCCTGGAGGTCGTCGCCATTGGCCAGGTGGGTCATCAGGCGAACCGGGCCCCTTACCGCGACTCGATTCTCCTGCAACTGCCGATAGGCCGCCTCCACCGCCTGTGGCGCGAAACCCAGACGATGCATCCCGGTATCCACCTTCAGCCAGCAGACGACCGGGCGTGGCAGGCCGGGCTGATTGAGCAGTTCCAGCTGCCAGGGGCTGTTTATGACCAGCTGCAGATCATGGGTCGAGGCAGCGATCAGCTGTTCCTGGTCGAATGCCCCCTCCAGCACCAGGATCTCGTGTGAGACCCCTGACTGCCGCAACTCAACGCCCTCCCCCACCCGCGCCACGCCAAAGGCATCCGCCTGGTCCAGGAGCCGGGCCGCCCGCAGCATGCCGTGCCCGTAGGCGTTCGCCTTGATCACGGCAATCACCCGGCTTCCGGGGGCGGCTTTACGTGCCCGCTGCAGATTGCTTCTGAAGGCGGAGGTATCGATCAGGGCCCGGGGGCCCATCAATAGCCCTCATCGCTGTAGACGTCGTCGATAAAATTCTCGAACTTGGTGTACTGACCCAGGAAGGTGAGCCGAGTCGTACCTATCGGGCCATTACGCTGTTTACCGATAATGATCTCCGCAATCCCCTTGTCCGGGCTGTCTTCATTGTAGACCTCGTCCCGGTAGATAAAGATGACGAGATCCGCATCCTGCTCGATGGCGCCCGACTCACGCAGGTCAGACATGATCGGCCGCTTGTTGGTGCGCTGCTCAAGACTGCGATTGAGCTGGGATAGTGCGATCACAGGCACATTCAACTCCTTGGCCAGCGCTTTCAATGAGCGGGAGATAAGCGAGATCTCGTTGGTCCGGTTTTCTGACATTCCCGGGGCCTGCATCAGTTGCAGGTAATCGATCATGATCAGACCCAGCTCACCCTGTTCCCGCATCAGGCGGCGCGACCGCGCCCGTACCTCGGTCGGGCTGAGGGCCGGGGTATCATCGATATACATCTTCGCCTCCGCCAGGATGCTGACAGCGGAGGTGAGGCGCGGCCACTCATCGTCCTCCAGGCTACCGGTGCGAACCCGGTGCTGGTCGATGCGCCCCAGGGAAGACATCATGCGCATGGCCAGGGATTCACCGGGCATCTCCATACTGAACACCGCCACCGGTTTGCCACTGTTGATGGCCACGTTCTCGGCGATATTCATCGCCAGGCTAGTCTTGCCCATGGAGGGGCGACCGGCCACGATCACCAGGTCTGCCGGCTGCATCCCGGAGGTCATCCGGTCGAGGTCGGTAAAACCGGTACTGAGGCCAATGAGCGGATCGTCCTGCTCGAACAGGGTTTCTATCCGGTCCACCGCCTTGGTCAGCAGTGACTTGATGGGCTGAAAACCACCGCCACGAGCCCCCTGCTCGGCGATCTCGAATACCTTGCGCTCTGCCTCATCCAACAGCTCGGCGCTCTTTCTGCCCTCGGTCTGAAAGCCGCTGTTGGAGATCTCCGTGCCAATCCGGATCAGCTGCCGCTTCACCGAATGCTCCCGCACGATCTCCGCATAGGCCCGGATGTTGGCAGCGCTGGGGGTATCGTTGGCCAGGCTTCCCAGATAGGCCAGGCCACCCGCATCTTTCAGGGCACCGTGACGCTCCAGCTCCTCCGACAGGGTGATCACATCGAATGGCTGAACCTTATCTGCCAGCGCCTCGACGGAGCGAAAAATGAGCTGGTGCTCGCGCCGGTAAAAATCTTTTTCCCGAATCTGGTCGGCAACCTGATCCCAGGCCTGGTTGTCCAGCATCAACCCCCCCAGCACCGACTGTTCCGCCTGGATGGAGTGAGGTGGGACACGCAGGGCATCGGGGCGGTCGAACTCGGTATCGGGTGGAAAAGCGGTCTCTTGCATAACCGGAAGATTAAGGGAGATCCGGGCTGAAAGCAAAGATAAGCGAGGGTCGTTCTAGTGTGGTGTACCGTCTAAAGGGTACACATCAGAGGCGCACAAATGACCCAAGACAAGGCGCGGCCCGCAGTTAATGGTTGCTCCCTTATCAAAAGGGGTGCAAAGCTTCCGCTCCAGCTCACGCCCCTGACCTACATCCCTGCAGGCCACGCAGGATTGGGTCATTTGTGGGCCTCCCTTCGGGCGCGGCGGGAAAATCAGCATCGATGGCCGGGTTACCCGCCATGAGGCACAGGAGCGCCACGGGGTACCGACCATGCACGAGAGGTGGGTTGCAAGTTCCCACGCTCTGCGTGGGAACCAGGAGGGTCAGGCGTCGGCCATGCCCCGGACTCACTCTTCCAGCACGATGACCTCGAGCAACAGAACGGCATTTACATCGCTGTGCAGGTGCAGATCGATCTCGAACTCGCCCAGGGTGTGCAGCGGGCCTTCCGGCAGGCGCACTTCGCGCTTGGCCAGTTCCACGCCGGCGCTGGTGACCGCTTCAGCAATATCTGCGGTCCCCACGGAACCAAACAGACGCCCCTCTTCACCGGCCTTGCGGGCAATACGGATCGTGGTCAGGGACTCGATGCCGATCTTGCGGGACTCGGCAGCCGTCATGGCTTCCTTTGCCTGTTTCTCCAGCTCTGCCCGGCGTTTCTCAAACTCGATCACGTTATCCTTGGTGGCAGAGACTGCCTTGCCGGAAGGGATCAGGTAGTTGCGCCCATAACCGGGCTTCACACTGACCTTGTCCCCCAGACCACCAAGATTTTCCACTTTTTCTAAAAGAATAACTTCCATCTCAAATTACCCCTGTAATCAGGTGTTAAATCTATCCGAATAACTAACGCGCCTGGTCCAACCCTAAGCGGGTGCGCAGGCGCGCTCTGAAATCTATCCATGCATCGGCAAAACCGGCCGCTGAGACAACCATCATTGCGTGCGGCATGGCAAACAACAACAGTGCATAGAGTCCGATCAGCCAGCCATTGCTGGCTTTGAGCAGGCCTGCCACACCATGCGCCAGCGCCAACCCCTGCAGTAGCCAGGCAGTCACCAGCAGGATGACGACATAGTCCAGCAGATTACCTTCGCTACCTCCGCCCAGCAGCTTGAGAAACAGCGCTGCCAGGGTAACGACCGCCACCAGCCGATGCATCCGCAGCTGATGAAACTCGGCCCCGAATCCACCCGGATTGTACAGCAGGGCCTGCCACCAGCGGGCCAGGAACAGGGAAAGCATCGACTGCAGGAAGAATCCCGCAGCAACCAGTCCCGGCATCCACCGGGCCATGGTCTGCAGCAGCACCTGCTGCTGGGCCGGATCCACCAGCTCTGCCTCCACCAGTGACTGGATGAAGGGCTCCAGCACATCCCGCCAGACGGTGACCGGATCCTGCGCCTGGAAATACTGACCGGCGATGATCAACAAACCCACCAGCAGCCCTCCCTGGAGCGCGATGGAGAGGGAGCGACTGGCCCAGAGCAACAGTGCCAGCAGCCAGACCGGCACCCACATCATGAGGGTGAAGCCGATCACCGGGACGCTCTCTCCCAGGGCCAGATAGGCCAGCACTCCACAGGCGACGCCTGAGAAAGCCAGGGTCAGCGCCCCATCTCTGGGACCCTTGCGCAGGGTCACCAGGGCGATCACTGCAGAACTCAGGATGCTGAGCGGCGGCACCAACAGGGATAACATCGCCAGAAGTGCCGTCACTATGACAGCCTGTGACGTACTCCGCATCGCAAAAGATGCCAGTAATCGCATCCGATCTATCCTGCCGTGGCTGCAGACTGACGGCTCCGGCAGTCGCCGGCGCCGATATCACAGCAAATCAATGCCCGTCTGTGTACGGGAGCAGCGCCAGGAAACGGGCGCGTTTGATTGCCTTGCCAAGTTGGCGCTGGTATCTGGCCTTGGTGCCGGTAATACGGCTGGGTACGATTTTACCCGTCTCACTGACATAGGCTTTCAACAGGTTGAGATCCTTGTAATCGATCTCGGTGATGCCCTCGGCA
>JAUUYI010000303.1 GCA_030590525.1 Sedimenticola sp.
AGTTTTCGGAGAAACCGGAAAATCCCGTGCCCATGCCTGGCCAGGATAACGTGGCCCTGGTCTCGATGGGGATCTATGTCTTCAATACCGCCTTCCTGTTCGAACAGCTGATCAAGGATGCGGATACACCGAATTCCACTCATGACTTCGGCAAGGACATCATCCCGAAGGTGATCGACAAATACCGGATCATATCCTACTTGTTTCGGGATCCGAAGAGTGGTAAGCAGGCCTACTGGCGGGACGTAGGTACCCTCGATGCCTTCTGGTCTGCCAACCAGGAGCTGATCGGGGTGACGCCGGAACTGGATCTATACGACCAGACCTGGCCGATCTGGACCTATCAGGAGCAGCTCCCTCCGGCCAAGTTCGTCTTCGACGACGAAGAGCGCCGGGGTATGGCGGTGGATACCATGGTCTCCGGTGGCTGCATCGTCTCCGGTGCATTGGTACGCCACTCTCTGCTCTTCTCCAATGTACGGGTCAACTCCTACACTACGCTGTTGGACTCGGTGGTACTGCCGGACGTGGAGATCGGTAGACACTGTCGTATTACCAAGGCGGTAATCGACCGGGGTTGCGTGATCGAAGAGGGGACGATAATCGGCGAAGATCCGGAAGCGGATGCCGAACGGTTTCACGTCTCCAAAGGGGGTGTCGTACTGGTAACGCCGGAGATGTTGGGTCAGGTGCTCAACTATGTCCGCTGACCAGAAACTCAAGGTGGTTTTGTGCTGGCATATGCACCAGCCGGACTACCGAGCATCTGATCACGGCGATTTCCAACTCCCCTGGGTCTATCTCCACGGAATTAAAGATTATTCAGACATGGTTGCCCACCTGGAGCAGAATCCGGAGGCCCGGGCGGTAGTCAACTTTGCACCGGTACTACTGGAGCAGCTGGAGGACTATATCGGCCAGATCCGGGCCTGGCTGGAGCGGGGGACCCTGATCCAAGACCCGTTACTGGCGGCACTGGCCGGCCCGGGACTGCCCCTGGATCAGAAGCACCGTCGCCGGCTGATACGTGATTGCCAGCGCGCCAACAGGGACAATCTGATCGATCGTTTTCATACCTTCAGGCGCCTGGTGAATATCGCCGGACTGGTCGAAGATCACGCAGAAAATTCGCTCTATCTCAATGACCAGTATCTGGCAGACCTGTTGGTCTGGTATCACTTAGCCTGGATGGGAGAACATGCGCGGGCCAACGATGTGCGCGTCTGTTGTCTGGAGAAAAAACGCGTCGGCTTCACTGCCGCGGACCGGCGCAACCTGGTGGAGGTGATCGGAGATCTGCTCTCCGGATTGATCGGGCGTTACCGCAGACTGGCGGAGCAGGGGCGGGTGGAGTTGTCGGTCACCCCCTATGCCCATCCCATCTTACCGCTGTTGCTGGATCTGCACTCAGCCCGGGAGGCTATTCCAGAGATCACACTTCCCCATGTGCCCGGATACCCTGGTGGGGAGCCTCGCGTGCGCTGGCATATCCGCAAGGGTATCGAGGTGTTTGAGCGTCACTTTGGCACCCGGCCCAAAGGGTGCTGGCCCTCGGAGGGGGGGGTCAGCGGCGATACGCTGCGCCTGCTGGAAGAAGAGGGTTTCAGCTGGGCTGCCAGCGGGCAGCAGGTGTTGCACAACAGCCTGAGTGCCTTCAATGGCGGCAGTGCTCTGCCAGAAAACTGGCTCCACACACCCTATCGCCTGGGAGAGGGGCGGTTGAACTGCTTCTTCCGCGATGACGGCCTCTCCGATCTGATCGGTTTTACCTATGCCGACTGGCATGCGGATGACGCCGTCAGCAACCTGGTTCAGCACCTGGAGAATATTGCGACCGACACCGAGAAGGAGCCAGGCCGGGTCGTCTCCATCATCATGGATGGAGAGAATGCCTGGGAATACTTTTCCCGCAATGGCTGGTTCTTTCTGAAGGTACTTTACGAATGCCTGGCCGGGCATCCAATGCTCGTGTTGACCACTTTCTCCGAGGCGCTGCACGGGCAACGGGACAGGTCACCATCGTTGCCTGAACTGGTGGCGGGTAGCTGGGTCTATGGCACCTTTTCCACCTGGATCGGGGACCCGGATAAGAACCGGGCCTGGGAGATGCTGACGGAGGCCAAGGTGGTCTTCGACCGGCTGATGGCCAGTGGGAGTCTGACGGCGGAGCAGCGCCAGAAGGCAGAGTTGCAACTGGCCCGATGTGAAGGTTCGGACTGGTTCTGGTGGTTTGGTGACTATAACCCGGGTGACACCGTCAGTGAATTCGAACGTCTGTTCCGACTTAAGTTGAGCTACCTCTATGAACTGCTGGCGCAAGAGCCGCCGAGCTACCTGAAACAGGTGTTCGCTCAGGGCAGCGGTGATCCAGCCATGGGTGGTGTCATGCGAAAGAATGGTTGACAACCTGCCAGAGAATCAGGATATGAATCAGGATACCTCCCAGGATGACCGCGGCCACCGCCGTGCCGGCATCCTCCTCCACCTTACCTCGCTGCCGGGAAATGCAGCCACAGGTGATCTCGGTGCCGATGCCTTCCGCTTTGTCGATTTTCTACAGGCGGCGGGCATGGGCGTCTGGCAGATGCTGCCGATCGGTCCGACCCAGGAAGGCGGCTCGCCTTATCAGACCACATCGGTGCATGCGGGCAATCCGGAGTTGATCAACCTGGTACCGCTGGTGGAGGAGGGTTGGCTACCACCGGAGATCCTGGAGGGGGAGATTACAACTGGGGCGAAGGACGATCTGCTGCGCCAGGCATGGCACGCATTCAGTATCAGAGCGGGGGCAGAACTGCGGGCAGAGCTGGACAGATTTATCGATGATGAGCGCTACTGGCTGGATGATTACGCCCTGTTTCGGGCGTTGCATCAAGCCAACGGAAATCGCAGCTGGTGGGAGTGGCCGGCGCCATTGAGGAAGCGGGAATCCGGGGCCTTGAAGCGGGTAGAGGCCCAGCTCGGGGAGCAGTTGGCGGAGATCCGCTTTCAGCAGTTTAATTTCTACCGGCAGTGGATGCGACTGAAACAGTATGCCAATGAGCGGGGGGTTCTACTGTTCGGTGACATGCCCATCTTTGTCGCCCACGACAGTGCCGAAGTATGGGCGCATCAGCAGATGTTCGATCTGGACCAGGAGGGTCACACCCGGGTGGTGGCAGGTGTGCCGCCGGATTACTTCTCCAGCACTGGTCAGCGCTGGGGCAACCCGCTATACCGCTGGGACCGGATGGAGGAGAATGGTTTCTCTTTCTGGATCGAGCGG
>JAUUYI010000278.1 GCA_030590525.1 Sedimenticola sp.
GGCATCCTGCCTTTCGTGGCATTTGTCCATCCATGGACGGCAGATGAGGGGATTCGATAAATCGCCTGTTCCCTGATCAATTGGATAGATTACCGTTGTAGGGCCGAATTCATTCGACTGATTCGGTGGTCGAATAAATTCGACCCTACATTTCTGCTGACAGCAATGAACTCCGAAACTTGAGTTAGGGAGTAGGTCGGGCATGCCGTTTATGCCCGACGTCATTTCCCAAAGAAAAATGTCGGGCACAAAAACCGTGCCCGACCTGCCTGGCTCGGTTCTGTAAGCTGTTCACGAGCCACAACGAAAAAAAGCCGGAGACTGCTATGCATGGGATACTCGAAAAGCTGAAGAAGGACCATCGCAACCTGGAGCGGATTCTAGGTCTGTTATCTATCCAGCTGGACCACTTCTTTGCAGGGAGAGAGTCTGATTTCGATCTCAAGTGTGAGTTGCTGGAGTACCTGGAGAGCTATGCTGACCAGGGGCATCACCCACTGGAGGAGTTGATCTACCAGACCGCGCTGCCCCGTTTCGGAGAGAAGGGGGAGTTGCTGGAGCGGCTGCAGGAGCAGCATCAGCGATTGATACAGGCAACCCGCCAGTTTCGCCAATCGCTGCAGAACGTGCTGCAAGGGGGGGTGATGACCAGGGATGAGCTGGAGGTGGAAGGCCGGGAGTACATCGCCCTGCAGCGTCTGCATATCGACCTGGAGGAGAGCGAGGTCTTTCCGCTGCTGGATGAAGTGCTGACGGAAAAGGAGTGGAAACAGATCGCTGCCGGCATGCCCCAGCAGGTGGACCCGGTGTTTGAGCGACCGGATCAGGTACGTTTCCGCCACCTGGTGGAATATCTGGCGCATGCCGAGGAGGCTGCCGGACAGTGACTGGATGAGTGGCCGCCACGTCCCGCGAGCAAAGCTGAAGTGTTACTTTTTTCCTTTACTAAAACAGATAATAAAGCAAATAAACAGATACTTAATATGCTTTATCTTTTGGGGTTTAGAGGGTAAGGTGACCTCCGCTGCAGGGCCTCGGGCAGCTTATCTATAAAGAATCAGAATCTGTCCGTTGTATTTCTGACGCGGCTCGGTGCGCGTTGTTTTTATTTTTTGCCGTAGAAAGGATTGAGGATGGCTCATATCGTCGTGTTGGGTGCAGGTACGGGCGGTATGCCCTGTGCCTATGAGCTGCGTGAAATGCTCGGCAAAGAGCATCAAGTGACAATGGTCAATGAGCGGGACTACTTCCAGTTCGTCCCCTCCAATCCCTGGGTGGCGGTAGGCTGGCGTGATCGTGCCAGCGTGACCTTCGATATCCGCCCCTATCTGGAACGCAAGGGCATCAAGTTTATCGCCAGGCGTTGCGACCGGATCGATGCCGAGAACAACAAGCTGGAGCTGGATGGTGGTGAAGTGATCGCGTATGACTACCTGGTGATCGCCACTGGGCCCCGCCTCGCCTTCGAAGAGGTCGAGGGTGCCGGACCCGCAGGAAATACCCACTCCATCTGTACCGTAGACCACGCCCTCAGCGCCCATGAAGCTTACAAGGAGCTGCTGGAGGAGCCGGGTCATGTAATCATCGGCGCCATGCCCTTTGCCAGCTGCTTCGGGCCCGCCTATGAGTTCACCTTCATCATGGATTCCGATCTGCGCAAGCGCAAGCTTCGCGACAAGGTGCCCATGACCTACGTCACCTCAGAGCCCTATATCGGCCATCTGGGTCTGGGCGGCGTGGGTGACTCCAAGGGTTTTCTTGAGTCCGATCTGCGCTCTCACCACGTCAACTGGATCACCAATGCCAAGGTGACCAAAGTCGAACCCGGCAAGATGTTCGTCGAGCAGTACGATGATAGCGGGCACCTGATCAAGAATCATGAGCTGGAGTTTAAGTACTCCATGATGCTTCCCGCCTTCAAGGGCGTGGATCCAGTCGCCAGCGTGGGAGGGCTCTGCAACCCTCGGGGCTTCGTCTTCGTCGACAGCCATCAGCGCAATCCCACCTACAAGAATATCTACTCAGCGGGTGTCTGTATCGCCATCCCGCCGGTAGAGACGACCGCGGTACCCACGGGTGCACCCAAGACGGGTTACATGATCGAGTCCATGGTGACGGCTATCGTGCACAACATCGCCGATGAGCTCTCCGGCCGTGAGCTCTCGACCAAAGCCACCTGGAATGCCATCTGTCTGGCCGACATGGGCGACACGGGCGCCGCCTTCGTCGCCCTGCCTCAGTTTCCACCGCGTAACGTGGCCTGGTTCAAGAAGGGTAAGTGGGTGCATATGGCCAAGATCGCTTTTGAGAAGTACTTCATCCGCAAGATGAAGAAGGGCACCTCCGAGCCGATCTACGAGAAGTACATCCTCAAGATGCTGGGTATTACCAAGCTCAAGTAAGCGGCCTTTTCTGGTGCTCTGTAAAACCAGGCCTCGCGCCGGTTTTTTTATAGTTTTGTGCGAGAATCCCCTTGATTCTATCTGAACCGGAATGAAGCCTATGCTCGAATCGCCCGTGAAACGTCATCCGACGATAAGAGTGCGGGTGGGTAATGTGATGGTTGGCGGTGATGCGCCGGTGGTGATCCAGTCCATGACTAATACCGACACTGCGGATGTGGACGCAACTCTGATGCAGGTGGCGGAGCTGGCCCGGGCCGGCTCCGAGCTGGTGCGGATCACGGTCAATACTGAATCCGCGGCCCGTGCAGTGCCTGCCATCCGGGAAGGGCTGGATGCCCTGGGATTGGACGTGCCGCTGGCAGGGGACTTTCATTTCAACGGCCACAAGTTGCTGTCGAAGGTTCCTGAGTGTGGGGAAGCCCTGGCCAAATACCGGATCAACCCGGGGAACGTCGGTCGCGGGGCGAAGCGGGATGAGAAGTTTGCGGCCATGATCGAGATGGCCTGCCGCCATGACCGGGCGGTACGGATTGGCGTCAACTGGGGCTCGATGGATCAGGAGTTGGTGATGCAGATGATGGATGAGAATGCCAACTCGAAGCAGCCCCGGGACAATGATCAGGTGATCCGTGAGATCATGATCGTCTCGGCCCTCGACAACGCCCGCCGCGCGGAAGAGCTGGGGCTGGGTCGGGAACGGATTATCCTCTCCTGCAAGATGAGTGGTGTCCAGGATCTGATCGCTGTCTACCGGGAGCTGGCCGATCGTTGCAACTATGCCTTGCACCTGGGGCTGACCGAGGCGGGGATGGGGTCCAAGGGTATCGTCGCCTCGACGGCGGCCCTGGCGGTTTTGTTGCAGGAAGGAATCGGCGACACCATACGCATCTCTCTCACACCAGAGCCCGGCGGCAGCCGGTGTCAGGAGGTACGGGTTGCCCAGGAGATCCTGCAATCCATGGGACTCCGTTCGTTCACGCCGATGGTGGTGGCCTGCCCCGGCTGCGGGCGTACCAGCAGCACCCTTTTTCAGCAGCTGGCCATGGATATCCAGGATTATCTGCGCCGGCAGATGCCGCTCTGGCGCGGCCACTATCCGGGCGTGGAAGAGATGTCGGTAGCGGTGATGGGATGCGTGGTCAACGGCCCGGGGGAGAGCAAACACGCCAACATCGGTATCAGCCTGCCGGGTAC
>JAUUYI010000258.1 GCA_030590525.1 Sedimenticola sp.
AGTTTCCCCTCACCTTGGTAATAATCAACGACCGTCTTGCGCAGCGGCCTTCGTTGCCTGCGATACGGATGCAGCAATCTGGTGAATGCTGCTGTACCGGTACACCGGCGGCAAGGCGATTCCGAGTACCCGGCGCTGCATAGGGAGGTCAATAACCGGTCATTTCCATGTAACCCCGGCCCAAAGATTCGCCTGATACCAGGTCAATGACGTCCACGGCACCTTCCCAGTAACGTACCCTGAGATCCATCTCCTGATTGGCCAGGACCGCCTGGATGCGGAACCGTCGGGACAGTGGTTTGACACGCATGTTCCATACTACGGGGTATCTTTTCCCGCCCCGTCCCGTCCACCACTTCACAGGCTCCAGCGATACATTGTCCGGACCCAGCATAATGATCCGTTTCTGGGCATCGACCAAAGTCCCGCGGCTGTATGGGTCGGTGTTGTTTTCTTTATCGCGCAGCCGGTAATACATAAGATCCGTACCATCATTCAGCTGCAGGGAGAACCAGTCCCAACCCGACTGGTTTTCTGCGAGCGCACTGGTGCTCCATTCCCTATCCAACCACGCCAGTCCGGTGACGGGGTGCAAGCTGTCTCCGATCCGCAGTGTGCCCTCCGCCTGGATCCGGGTGACTGAATAATAGTAGGAGGCATTTCCGGATTCACCACTTTTCCGGCTCAACCCCTGATCGCCCTGGGGAACCGGGTCTTTTAGGGGGAGGAGCTCCAGGGCCAGGGAGAACTCGCGGGTATCGATTGCCAGATACCAGGGAAATTTATTATCTGTTCCACTCAGCTCCCAGTCTTCCAGCCATACCCGGAACGGGTCGAGACGGGCCCCTGCCAGTTCCGCCGCGCCCCGGGCAAAACGTTCGCGTGCCAAGTGCTGCTTTTCCTTCACGTCGGTGATAGCGGCATGGGCCATCCAAGCCTGGTTGGTCGCCCAGTTTGAATTTCGGGGTTCCGGGAGGGGAGTGAGTGCAATGCGGAAAAGGTGATCTGAAAGCCAAAGCGGCGCCCGTTCTGTCCGTCCAGGTTGCCCGTTATGTACCACCACTCGTTGCGGTATTTCGGATGAGCACCATGATCCCGGGGGAAATCGAATTTCCGCGGTTTCAGGGCACGGGCGTAACCTTCGACACTGTCATTTTTCAGTTCTGCGGCAGCATCAAAGCCGCTCCCGGTTTCAGGGGCGGGGGCACAGGCACTCAACAGTAAAAGAGACAGCAGGGTGAAGTGTTTCATTCTTCCCTCAATGCCTCGGCGGGTGGAGTTCGGGCCATTCGAAGCCCCGGGTAGAGGCCGGCCAGCAGGGCGGCGAACAGAGCCAGCAGGACGGCCTCGGCCAGGACTGAAGCGGGCACATGGCTGTCCATGCTCCAGCCGAAGGAGCGCAGATTGATGACATCAATCAGGACCTTGGACATGATCCAGCCCAGCGGGATGGACAATGCCCCGGCCATTAGCCCCATCAGCCCGGTCTGCAGCAGGATCAGCCGTGCCATTTGCCCCGGCGTAACACCCATTGCCCTAAGGACTGCATGCTCCCGGGCACGCTCCAGTTCCAGTGCCATCAGCGCACTTAGCACCCCCACGAAGGCCACGGCAATGGCCAGCAGGCGCAACACCCGGGTGATGGTGAAGGTGCGGTCAAAGATCTCCAGTGAACGTTCGCGAAGCTCCCGATTGGAACGGATGCGCAGCTCCTGATCAATGGTCGACAGGGATTTGCGGATCCGGCTCAGAACCTGGGCCTGTTCGGCAGGTTCCTGCAGAAAGATGCCGATACTGGACCGGGCCGGATCACGCCAGAGGGTTTCATAGATCGGTCTGGCCATAACCAGCAGGCCACGGTCAGATCCATAGTCGGAAAATACTCCGCCGATAGTGAAATGCTTCGGCCCCTCACTGCTGAACAGAACGGATTTGTCACCCACCTTCACCTGTTGATGATAGGCATAGGATTCGGAAACCAGGATGAATTCCCCGGCGTGAAAACGGGGCCAGAGGTCTGGCATGACCCCGGGCTTGAATTTGAATCCCCTGTGGCTGCGCGAGGCCATTTCGATTGCAAGCAACTGTACCGGACCCGTAGCGGTGTCCACCTGCCGCCCGCGACCGTAGCTCATCTCGGCGATGCCGGAGATAGTTCGGAGTGTCTCCATTACCCTGGGGTCGAGTATGCCATCAGCCCGGCTGGAGACCCCATGGGGTGCCGAGATATAGATGTCGCTTCGCAGTGTCTGTTCCAGCCAGTCGGCCACGTTAGCACGGAAACTCTCCACCATAATGCCTGTTCCCACGGTGGCGGACAACGCTACCACCAGTGCGGAAATGGCCAGGCCGGTGCGGCTCAGGCCGGCACTGATGCCCCGCGCCGCCAAGCGGCCCAGGGTGCCGAAAGTATGATGAAACGGGGGAAGCAGGAGTCGCGCCATGGATAGCACCGCCCCTGGTACCAGTAGACTGTAGCCTATAATGATGAGGAACAAACCAACAAACCCGATGTTCAGGCTGCGGCTGGGGGTGTGGGCGATCAGCATGCCCAGGGCGAATCCGATGATACCCGCTACGGTCAGCCAAGGCAGGGCATGGTGACTACGACCCTCTATGATGGAGCGGCGTTGGACCAGATGGGGACGAGAACGCACCGCCTCCATGGCCGGTCCGGCTGAGGCGAGGAGTGTGACGGAGATACCCAGCAGCAGCCCTTTCAGCAGCACCAGGGGACTGACCAGCAACTGGGTTACAGTCAGCACGTAATAGAGATCGTTGATGGTACGGCTCACCAGGTGCAGGAGGCCCTGTCCGAGAGCCAGACCCAGCAACAATCCCAACGCTGTTCCGATAAGGCCAACCACTAGGGCCTCGAGCAGGATATGGATGAAGATCTCCTCCCGGGAGACACCCAGGATTCTCAATGTGCCCAGCAGTCCGCGGCGCTGTAACACTGAAAATGTCATCGTGTTGTAGATGAGAAAGCCGCCGACGAGCAGCGCCAGCAGACTCATGGCGGACAGGTTGATGCGGAAGGCCTCGCTCATTCGGGCTAGGGCCTGGGTACGGGACCCGGGTTGCACGAGGGTGAGACCAGGGGGAAGGGTTTCGGCGAACCCGGTAATCTCGGAATCATCGAGGATCAGATCGATCCGGTCGAGCCGGCCGATGCGGCCCAACAGCTCTTGGGCAGTGGAGATGTCCGCCACCAGCAGGCTGCCCATGGCGGCGGCATCATCTCCAACCAGCAGACCTGCGATTTCCACCGCTACCGGTCTTCCGCCCACGACCAGTTCGATGCGATCCCCTTTTGCAACAGCCAGACGCCTGGCGCTTACACCTGACATCAGAATCGTATTCGCTGTTGTCAGAAGACGTCTCAGATCGGTGTCAGCCAGTTTGCCGGTAAATGCACGAAAGGACCCTTCGGCGAAAGGATCCACGCCCAGAAGGTTGAAGGTTTCCCCCCGGATTCGGACCAACCCCTCGACCACCGGGGCACTGTTGCGCATGCCACGGTTGACGCGAAATCCGGTATAAAACTGTTCTGGAATGCCCTGGGGCCCGGCGGTGATCTGATGGGTTGTCCGGCCGGTGAGATGCTCCATGGAGAGAACAAATGCCCGGCTGGCACTCTCGTTGGCCAGGTCCACCGCCACCACCACTGCCACACCCAGCGTAATGCCGAGGATGGACAACCAAGTCTGCCAGGGGTGTTTGAACAGATACCGGAAACCGGCGCGGGTCAGTATGGAACCGATCATCCGATGTTACCGGCGGTGGCCACGAGTTTTCCGTTGTTCAGCGTCACGATCCGGCTGGCATAGCTGGCAACTTCCGGGCTGTGGGTAACCAGCACCAGCGTCTGCCCCCGCCTGTCAGACAAGCCGGTCAAAAGGTCCAGGATGTGGGCGCCGGTTTTCGCGTCCAGGTTGCCTGTGGGTTCGTCCGCCAGCACCAGCGCCGGTTCGTGTGCCAGCGCCCGGGCGATAGCCAC
>JAUUYI010000077.1 GCA_030590525.1 Sedimenticola sp.
ACACTCGACCAGGTAGACGTACCATGCCCCGTCACCCCCTCTCGATGTCATCGCCCCTTATCCTTCCCGTTCACCCCGGCCGATCTATCAAACATTCTATGACTCATCAACCAAAAATGGGGCAGCGGATAGATCCGCTGCCCCTTCTGTATTGGTCCGGACGGAGTGATTCGAACACTCGACCCCTACAACCCCATTGTAGTGCGCTACCAGACTGCGCCACGCCCGGAATGAGCGCGCATACTAGGTGGAATGCACTGACATGTCAATCTCCGCCGGGTTCACTGCTTCAGTATCTGCAGAAGCTCTTCCAGCTCAATCCGCAACTGGCGGACAATCTGCTGGCTCTGCGTGCAGTCTTCCTTTGCCCCATCGCCAGAAAGCTGCTGCCGGGCACCACCGATGGTGAATCCCTGCTCATACAGCAGGCCGCGGATCTGCCGGATCACCAACACATCGTGTCGCTGATAATAGCGCCGGTTCCCCCGCCGCTTTACCGGCTTCAGCTGTGGAAACTCCTGCTCCCAGTAGCGCAACACGTGGGGCTTGACCCCACACAGTTCACTCACCTCACCGATAGTGAAATAGCGCTTGCTTGGGATCGCAGGCAGGTCAGTGGTACTACTGCTCGCTTCCAGCATATGCCTCTACCCGCGCTTTCAGTTTTTGTCCTGGCCGGAAGGTTACCACCCGGCGTGCCGAGATTGGTATCTCTTCCCCGGTCTTAGGGTTCCGTCCCGGACGCTGTTTCTTCTCACGCAGGTCGAAGTTGCCAAAGCCGGAAAGTTTGACCTGCCCCCCCCCTTCGAGGGCGGAGCGAATCTCTTCAAAAAACATCTCCACCATCTCCTTGGCCTCACGCTTGTTGAGCCCAAGCTCATCGAACAGTCTCTCTGCCATATCGGCCTTGGTCAATGCCATCTTTTAATCTCTCAATTGGGCGTTCAATTCCTGCTTCAGTACCTGGAGTATGCACTTCACGATACCGTCTACCTCTTCATCAGTAAGGGTGTGCGAAGTTTCCTGTAAAATCAAGCCCAAAGCGAGACTTTTTAGCCCGGAATCTATATTGCTCCCAGTATACACATCGAAAAGCAGGATATCTTTGAGGGTATCGGGGGCGGCCTGCCTCACCAGATCGCTCAAACGGCTGAACGGCACCGCCTCGTCCACCACCACTGCAATATCCCGCCGAATGGAGGGATACCGGGAGAGGGGCTGATATGCAGGCAGGCATCCTGTGAGTTTTTCATCGAGTCGGATCTCGAACAGAAATGCACCACTGGAGAGCCCCAGTTTTTTCTCGATCTCCGGGTTCAGCATCCCGATCCAGCCCACGTTGTCTCCGTCCCGCTGAATCCTGGCAGCCTGCCCCGGGTGCAATGAAACGTGCCGATCCGGGACAAAGGAAAAATTCCCCGGTCTGCCGGTCAACGCCAGCACTGCCTCCATATCTCCCTTCAGATCGAAGAAATCCACCGCGCGGGCACCCGCTCCCCACTGCTCTGGGCTCACACGCCCCGTCACCAGACCTGCGAGCATGGAATCTTGTTTTATTTCATCATCTTCTTTTATAAACCTGAGACCAGACTCGAAGATACGAATGCGTCCCTGCTGGCGCGCCTGATTATAGACGACCGTCTGCAGCAGCCCGGGCCAGAGGCTGGTGCGCATGATCGACATGTCCGAGGAGATCGGGTTGGCCAGTTCCACCGTGGCGTGCCGGGGGTCCATCAGGTCATGCATTTCCAGGCTGATGAAGCTGTAGGTGATGACCTCCTGGTAATCCCTGTCCACCAGCACCTGCCTGGCCCGTCCCAGGTCGAAGGCCACCTCTGGCCGACTCTGCATCACCGTTGCCGCGGCGCTGCGGTGTGTCGGGATCTCGGTATAGCCGTAGATGCGGCCCACCTCTTCGATCAGATCCTCCTCGATGCTGATATCGAAGCGACAACTTGGCGCTGTCACCCGCCACCCCTCAGCCACCGCCTCCACTCGCATATCCAGCCGATTGAGAATATCGGCGATAGTCGAGTCCTCGATCGTCAGGCCAAGAACCCGTGCTACCCGTGCCCGGCGCAGCAGAATCTCCGGGCACTGCCTGATATGGGCCTCTGAGGCCCGTTCGACCAGCGGACCCGGTTCCCCACCCACGATCTCCAGCAGCAACCGTGTGGCCCGCTCCATCGCCTGCACCTGAAGCTGTGGATCCACTCCACGCTCGAAACGGTGAGAGGCATCTGTATGCAGGCCGTAACTGCGTGCCTTGCCGATAATCACGGTCGGTGCAAAAAAGGCACTTTCCAGCAGGATGTCGATCGTGTCGTCCGCCACCCCCGAGTGCTCACCACCCATGACGCCAGCGATGGCCACCACCTTGCCTGCGTCTGCGATCACCAGGGTATCGCTACGCAGCTCCAGCTCGGTACCGTCCAGCATCGCCAGTTTCTCACCGTCCGTCGCCATCCGAACCTGGATCTCTCCCTGGAGTTGCCGCAGGTCGAAACCATGCATCGGCTGGCCCAGTTCGAGCATAACGTAGTTGGTGACATCCACCACCGGGCTGATGCTGCGCAGATCGCTGCGTCGCAGCCGCTCTTGAAGCCACAGTGGACTCTCTGCTGCCGGGTCTATGCCTCGAATGATACGGCAGACATAACGGGGGCAGGCGTCGGGTGCCTCCACTCTGATAGGGAACGTATCCTGGTGAGTCGCCGCCACCGGCTCCGCCACAGGCGGGGTGACCGGACAGCGATTGATCACACCCACCTCCCGGGCAATCCCCGTCAATCCAAGGCAGTCACCCCGGTCCGGAGTCAAGTCCACATCTATCGCCTGATCGTCCAGGCCGAGAAATTCCCTGATGTCGGTACCCACCGGGGCATCCTGGGGCAGCGGCATGATGCCGCTGGAAGAGTCTGCCAGCCCCAGCTCGGCCGCCGAGCAGATCATCCCCCGGGATTCCACACCCCGCAGTTTGGCCTTCTTGATTTTGAAATCACCCGGCAGGCGCGCCCCGACCACGGCCACAGGGACCTTCTGACCCGCCGCTACGTTGAGGGCACCGCAGATGATCTGCAACGCCTCTCCCTGACCCACGTCGACGCGGCAGAGGCTCAGCTTGTCCGCATTCGGGTGCGGTTCTTTGGTGACCACCTCGCCGACCACCACACCCTCGAACCGACCTGCAACCGGGGCAACCGAGTCCACCTCCAGGCCAGCCATGCTCAACTGGTCCGCCAGCTCTTCGGTACTCACCGGTGGATTGACCCACTCCCGCAACCAGGCTTCACTGAATTTCATATCAATCTATCCCAACCCTCGGTAACTGCCCCCTGCGTTACTCTACTTTCTGCACTCCTGCAGCCCTCTTCCGGGGGAGTGCGGATCATCCACAGGGGGTTTGAATCATCAGGCAAACTGCCGCAGAAACCTCAAATCATTCTCAAAAAAGAGTCTTAAATCATTGACTCCATAGCGTAACATTGTAAGTCTTTCCACTCCCATACCGAAGGCGTAACCGGTATAGCGCTCACTGTCGATGCCGACGTGGCGGAATACCTCGGGGTGAACCATGCCACAGCCCAACACCTCCAGCCAGCCGGTGTTACCGCACACCCGGCACCCCTCGCCACGGCACATGACACACTCGATATCCACTTCGGCCGATGGCTCAGTAAAGGGAAAGTAGGAGGGACGAAAACGCAATTTCAGATCCTGCTCGAAGAAATTCTGCAGAAAATCGTAGATCACGCCCTTCAGGTCGGCGAAAGAGACATTCTCATCCACCAGCAACCCCTCCACCTGGTGAAACATGGGGGTGTGGGTCAGATCCGAGTCACAGCGATAGACCCGACCCGGGGCGATGATCTTCAATGGCGGGCCAGCCGCCTCCATCACCCGGATCTGCACCGGTGAGGTGTGGGTGCGCAGCAGCAGGTGGGCATCGAAATAGAAGGTATCGTGCATTGCCCTCGCCGGATGGTGGGCCGGGATGTTCAACGCCTCGAAGTTATGGTGATCATCCTCGATCTCCGGTCCTTCTGCTACCGTGAAGCCGGCATTGGCAAACAACCGCTCGATGCGCTCCAGGGTCCGGGTTACCGGGTGTAACCCACCCAATCCATGGCCACGGCCGGGCAGGGTTACGTCGACCTGCTCTGCTGCCAGCCGCTGCTCCAGCGCCTGCTGTTCCAACGCACTACGCCGCTGCTCGATAAGCCCCTGCAGCATCTGCTTGGCCCTGTTGATCGCCTGTCCGGCCTCGGGGCGCTCCTCTTTCGGCAGTTTGCCCAGCTGCTTCAGCCGTGCGGTGAGCTGCCCGTTCTTGCCCAGGTAGTGAACCCGAACCTCATCTAATTCGGCCAGGGTACCGGCCTGGCCGATCCGACCTGTGGCCTCGTCTACCAGCAGTGAGATCCCGGGGTTGGATGCTGAATCCATAGAAACGTCCTCTGCGAAAAAAGGGGAAAGACCGTGAGGCCTTTCCCCTTTCCCATGCCATTTGCATCACCGGCAGAAGCCGGGGGCAACGGCAGTGTTAATTGGAGAGACTGGCCTTGGCCTGTTCCGCCAAGGTGCTGAACGCCGGCTTGTCGAAGATGGCGATATCAGCCAGCATCTTGCGATCGACCTCGACCCCCGCCTTCTTCAGTCCATTGATCATACGGCTGTAGGAGAGGCCGTTCTCACGGGCTCCCGCATTGATCCGGGCAATCCACAGGGCACGAAACTGCCGCTTTTTCTGCCGGCGGTCGCGATAGGCATATTGCCCGGCTTTGATCACCGCCTGCTTGGCGACGCGATAGACCTTGCTTCGGGCTCCGTAGTAGCCCTTGGCTTCTTTCAGCACTTTTTTGTGTCTGGCGTGTGCTTGTACGCCACGTTTTACGCGAGGCATGTCTGTCTCCTAGAAGTTATCAGGCGTAGGGAATCATGCGGCGGGCGACCGCCACATCAGACTTGCTCAGCGACATGGGTGAACGCAACTGACGCTTACGCTTGGTGCTCTTTTTCGTCAGGATATGACGACGGTGGGACTGACCCCGCTTGAACGACCCGGAAGCGGTTTTCTTGAACCGCTTTGCCGCGCCGCGATTGGTTTTAATCTTCGGCATTTCTCTAAACTCCGCATTCGTTGATTGACAATCTACTTTTTGGGACGCAACACCATAATCATCTGGCGACCTTCCATCTGGGGGCGCTGCTCGACCTCACCGTAGTCAACGAGGTCCCGCTCCACGCGCTCCAGCACTTCCAGCCCCAACTCCCTGTGGGCGTGCTCACGACCACGGAACCGGATGGTTACCTTGGTCTTGTCCCCATCCTTCAGGAAACGTACCAGGTTGCGTAGTTTTACCTGGTAATCCCCTTCCCCTGTCCCTGGGCGAAACTTAATCTCTTTGGTCTGAGTCTGCTTCTGCTTCTTCTTCGCCGCCTGCTTCTGCTTTTTCTGTTCGAACACGAACTTACCGTAATCCATGATCCGGCACACCGGTGGCTCGGCGTTAGGTACGATTTCGACCAGATCGAGCTTTTTGGCCACAGCGGCGGCAAGCGCCTCGTCCAGTGTCACAATTCCAACCTGCTCGCCATCGGCATCGATCAATCTGACCTGTGGTGCCGAAATATCCTGGTTCAAGCGGTTTCTTTTTGGTGCAGCGATAACTGTTTCTCCTCAGAATTCAGAACCACCCAGACAGCAAGGCATCGGTTTTACCGATGCCTTCGACCGGGCAGCCCCTCAATTTGAACGGCGCACTACCTCACCCCGTATCCTTTCGGCAAACGCCTCGACACTCATGCTGCCGAGATCCTCACCGGTACGGGTGCGAACGGCCACCGTCCCATTCTCCATTTCACGGTCCCCCACCACCAGCAGGTAGGGCACCCTCAATAATGTGTGCTCGCGGATTTTAAAACCGATCTTTTCGTTTCTCAAGTCCATTTCGGCCCTGAATCCCTCTTTCACCAGAGAATAGGCCACTTTTTCCACGTATCCGGCCTGATTATCCGTAATATCCATCACTATCGCCTGCACCGGAGCCAGCCACAGCGGCAACGCGCCGGCGTAGTGCTCTATCAGAATGCCGATAAATCGCTCCAGGGAGCCAAGGACGGCACGGTGCAGCATTACCGGCACCTGTTTGCTGTTATCCTCGGCGATATAGTGGGCCCCGAGGCGATCGGGCATGGAGAAATCGAGCTGAATGGTGCCCAGCTGCCAGACCCGCTCCAGACAGTCCCGCAGGGAGAACTCGATCTTGGGTCCGTAGAAGGCCCCTTCCCCCGGCTGCAGCTCCCACTCCAGCTTCTTGTGCTCGAGGGCATCCTGCAGGGATCGCTCCGCCTTGTCCCAGAGCTCGTCGGCGCCAACCCGCTGCTCCGGACGGGTGGAGAACTTCACCAGAATATCGTCGAAGCCGAAATCCCGGTAGATCTCGAACAGCAGATCGATGAAATCCGACACCTCAGAGAGAACCTGATCCTCGGTACAGAAGATGTGGGCGTCGTCCTGGACGAAATTACGCACCCGCATCAAGCCGTGCAGCGTACCCGACGGCTCATTACGGTGGCAGGAACCGAACTCCGCCAACCGTAGCGGCAGATCCCGATAACTCTTCAGGCCCTGGTTATAGATCTGAATATGGGCCGGGCAGTTCATCGGCTTTATGGCGAAGTCACGGTTCTCTGAATGGGTGGTGAAGATCATATCGCCGAACTTATCCCAGTGCCCGGACTTCTCCCACAGGGACCGGTCGATCAGCTGCGGGGTGTGCACCTCCTGGTAGCCGTTTTCCCGCAGTTTGTCCCGGACATACTGCTCCACGATCAGGTAGATCCGCCACCCCTTGTCGTGCCAGAACACCATGCCCGGTGCCTCTTCCTGGGTATGGAACAGGTTCTGCGCCTTGCCGATCTTGCGGTGATCCCGTTTTTCCGCCTCCTCCAGCCGGTGCAGGTAAGCCTTCAGCGCCTTTTTATCTGTCCAGGCGGTGCCATAGATGCGTTGCAACATCTCGTTGCTGGAGTCGCCACGCCAGTAGGCGCCGGCCAGCTTCATCAGTTTGAAAGCCTTCAGCCTGCCGGTACTGGGAACGTGGGGTCCACGGCAGAGGTCGGTGAACCCCCCCTGGGTATAGAGGGAGAGATCCTCTTCTGCCGGGATCGACTCGATGATCTCGGCCTTGTACTTCTCGCCCTGCTGATGGAAAAAGTGTGCAGCCTCATCCCGGGGCATCAGCCGGCGGGTCACCTTATCATCCGCTTTGACCAGCTCCTTCATCCGCTTCTCGATCGCCTGCAGATCCTCCGGCGTGAACGGGCGCTGATAACTGAAATCGTAATAAAACCCGTTCTCGATGGTCGGGCCGATGGTGACCTGCGCCTCCGGAAACAACTGCTTCACCGCCTGGGCCAGCAGATGAGCGGTGGAGTGACGAATTATCTCCAGGCCATCCTCGTCACGCTCGGTTACGATCGCCAGCCCCGCATCCCGGCCTATCTGATACGAGGTATCCACCAGTTCTCCGTCGACGCGCCCGGCCAATGCCGCCTTGGCCAGACCCGGGCCAATGGATGCGGCCACATCGTGGACCGTTAGCGGGTGATCGAACTGCTTACGGGAACCGTCCGGGAGGGTAATGACCGGCATTGCTTTACATCCTGTATCGATATTCGGGTCGGTGAAGAAAAGTGTGCAAAAGGCTAAAGTGCGGGCTCCCGGCCAGACGCCGCATTGAATGCCAACCGGAAAACAGAGTATTTTAACCTATTCCTGAAAGTGGCACAAACCCTGCGGGATCCAAGGAGTCAACCACGGTAACTCTGAAAAAATGTGGTAACTATTCAGTTCACCCCTGGGCCATGATGGCCATGGGTTGTATGTTCCGGAAGACGCCGGTAGCACTCTCCCTGATACGCTTCTATACTTAAAGCGCTGTAATCGATTTCCGGCTCAAGGCATTGTAGTGAAGTATCAATGAGGCTGCCGATCATCCTGCTTATCATCCTTCTGGTGGCCACTGGATTCTACCTGTTGTTCAGCAACGACGAGCCCGTGGCACCGGTAAAAGAATCGACCACCACCCGCTTCACCCCGCCTCCGCGGCCGACCCGGTTCCGGTCCGAGCAGGCCCGGCCGCCGCCTGCACCCACCTGGAAGGGTAGCCAGACGTTTATTTTTCCAGGAGAACCGGGTACCAGGGCGCCGGTGACCAGTAATTACCGCTTTCGCCCACAGGAGGGAGAAGAGAGGGGCGCCGGTAACAGTGGCCCGACTTACGCTTACCCCTTCGATCACGCTCAGATCACTCCCTACGCCCCGACAGCACCCGCTACACCCCAAT
>JAUUYI010000371.1 GCA_030590525.1 Sedimenticola sp.
GAGAGGGCGCCATTGATCAGCACCCAGTCCCACACCAGCTGCCAGCCCAGTTCCGGGCTCCGGTAAAAACCGATGGCGAAACCCAGCAGCACCAGCACTACGATCAGCCAGGGAATCAGCTTTGGCCAGCGTTTGGGAGTGGGCAGACGGTCCAGTTCGCTGATCACCTGGGACGGTTGCTCCAGCCCCTGTTCCAGATAATGCCTGATACCCTTGAGGTGGCCAGCCCCCACCACCACCAGGATATTCTCGTGTCCCGCTCCCTCCACCTCCTGCAACAACCGCGCTGCCATATACCGGTCGCGCTCATCGATCAGCGGTTCGAACAGATCCTTCCGGTCATGAGCGAACTCTGCAAAGGTGGTCTCAAGCATGTCCCCCTCCTTGAGCCTCTCGATCTCCGCCTCTGTCACCTCCTCCCTGGAAACCACACTGGCCAGCAGCCCTGCAAACAACCCGAAGCGCTTCCACCAGGTGACGTTGTTCAGCACCCGCTTGAGCGTGACACCGATCTCCCGGTCGATCAGCAGTACCGGTCGATGATGCTCCCGGGCATAGTCGACGGCGGCCCGCTGCTCCGCCCCCGGCTCGATGCCAAACTGTTCGGCCAGGCGCTGTTGATAGGCCCCCAGGGCCAGATTTGCCGCCACCATGCTGGCCTTGCCATCCCGCACCACCTTGAACAGGTCCATGCGGGCCAGGGTGTCGGGGTCGATGAGCGCGCTATAGCGACCGGGGCAGAGCTCCACCGCCACTGCGTCATACTCACCGGTCGCCAGTAACGCCTGAACCTGTTCGGCGCTGGCCCGGGAGACATGGGCTGTCCCCAGCAGGGTAATGTGGCTGTCACCGAGCCAGAGGTCGGCCCTTGGTTGCTGATCAGTCTGTTCCATCATCGCTATCGTGAATCTCGCCTTGGGTGCGCGCATCATATCAGGGAGACGCCGGCTTTCCGAACCGCACACTGAGGAGGCCCTTGCACTATACCCCCTCTCCCCCGGGAAAAAGGCCGATGCCCTGGGTTCAGATCAAGAATGGCTGCTGATATACACTGGCCCGTCCAAATCGAGTATCATCGACCGCTTACTCAATTCCGAAGGGTCTTCTAAATGAAAGGCTATCTGCGCTATCTCCCACTACTGATGCTGCCCCTGCTACTCCTGGGCTGCTCTGCTGTCGATACCCTCAAGGAGAGGCAGCTGGGCAAGGAACTGGACAACACCCTCAAACGCTACAATGCCACCATCCGCTGGGGTAACCCGGTAAATGCCTATGGATTCCTTAAACCGGAGATCGCTGTTGATACCCCGATTCCTTCAGGGATGGAGAACATCCGGATAACCGAATATTTAGTGGTCCATCCTCCGACCTTCGTCGATAAGACCACGGCCACCCAGGCTGTCACTATTTCTTATATCTTCGAAGACCGGCAGGTCCGGCACTCGCTACTGGATACCCAGATCTGGAAACGGGATAACGAGGAGAGCACATCCTGGTATCGAGTCAACCCGATCCCTGAATACAAATGAACCCGACAGACCACAATCCAGGCGAAAGCAGCACCCTGCACTTCAGTGAGTATCCCGGTCGCCGGGAGAGACACCTGCGGCGAAAACTCAACAACCCCCTGTTTCCGGAAACAGGGCGCGAAATCAGCGGCAACACGCTGGAGGAGGCCCAGCGCCTCGATCACGAGGAGCTGGTGGAGTTTATTGCCGGATTTCGACGACTGGTGCACCAGGCCGTGGGCCTGAAGCCAAATGAACAGAGCGATGTGATTCTGGGCATCAAAGAGGAGCTGGACAAGGCCTATGAACAGGTTGCCGGACTGGCGGACGAGCAGACCGAAACCAAAGATGCGATCAGAAAACTGCTCGTCGTGATCATGAGTGCGGTGCGTAACGGTGCCGCCAATGATCCCACTGCACTGCAGGAACTGGCGCAGGAGACCCAGGCCCGCGCCAGCCACTTTGAATTACTGGAGTCCCCATTGGTGGCAGACCTGCTGCACCCGAGCTCCCCGATAAAGGAAAATGAGCTGGCGCCCACCCTGCTCTCCGTCTCCGAGGAGGAGTTCCAGGCCGCCATGACCCTGTTCGACCAGGAACAGGTCGGGCAACTTCAGCAGCAGACCAAGGCACTGCTGGACGGACTGGAAGGGGCGCCCCCGGGAGTCAGGGGACGGCTTGAGGCAGGCTGACGTAGGATGTGCGCGGCGTAGCCGTGCGCACCGAACAACACGCTCTTCTGCCTTCTGCCCTCCGTCACAACAAGACCCGTTCGATCCCGTCCCTGGAGAGGCGTTCCACGAAGCCCTGTTGCCACTGCTCGCCGAGCCGGTCACGGACCAGCTCCTCCACGATATAGCTTA
>JAUUYI010000363.1 GCA_030590525.1 Sedimenticola sp.
ACCACAGACGAGGCCCTGCAACGGGAGTTGATGGATGCCGGATTCGATTTGATGCCGGTCATCTGGCAGTCTGGTGTCTGGCAGGTGCCGAATGAGCAGCGTCGGGCCCTGACGGAGTCGGCCGCTTTCGACCAGGGCCGGATCTATATCCAGAATCTCTCTTCCATGCTGGCCCCAGGAGTTCTTCATCCATGCCCAGGTGAAATGGTGCTGGATCTGGCCGCTGCCCCGGGTGGCAAGACGCTGCAGATGGCGGCCATGATGGAAAACCGGGGACAGATCTCGGCGGTGGAGTCGGTTCGGGGGCGCTATTTCCGGCTAAAGGCAAACCTGGAACGGCACGGCGCCACGCTGGTGAAGGGTTATCTCATGGATGGTCGGGCGGTTGGTGCCAAGGTGCCGGAGCGCTTCGATCGGGTACTGCTGGATGCCCCCTGCTCCTCCGAGGCCCGATTCAAGGCGAACGACCCGAAAAGCTGGGCCCATTGGGGTCCGCGCAAGATCAGGGAGTCGGCACGTAAACAGAAGCGGCTGCTGGATTCCGCTGTCCGTGCCCTGAAACCGGGGGGGGTGCTGGTCTACTGTACCTGTTCGTTTGCACCGGAAGAGAACGAACTGGTCATCGATGCCCTGCTCGGGCGCCGCGCAGGAGAGGTTGTCATCGAGGCCGTCGAGCTTCCACTGAATAACCTGCAATCGGGACTGACCGGCTGGAGAGGCAAGCCGCTGGATCCGTCGCTGGCGCTGGCGGTGCGGGTACTGCCCAACGCTGGAATGGATGGTTTCTTCCTCTGTCGTCTGAGAAAGTCAGACAGCTGATTCTCTCCAGGGATTTTCGCTTCGATCGGTCAGATCCGACAGCCTCCTAGTCCGTGTCCCGCAACTCGCCTTCCCGGAATACCACCCGATAACCACGCTTCAGACGCATGTCGCGCTGTTTGACCAATGCTTGTTCCGCATCTTCCCTGTGTTCGAAGTACTCCTTCGTGGCCTGTCCGCGGGCACCTTGCAGACCCGATTCCCGGATCAGCGTCCAGCCCCCCAGCAGATCCGGTTCGAGGTGCAGGTGAAAGAATCGGAGTGGGTGCTCCGAGGAGTGCCGGGTCTGCATATAGATGCGCATGAGGTTCTCTGACGCGATAGGGATGGTTTTGAAAGGGGATTATTCTAACAACTCCTGACCGACCGGACAGTACCGGGTCAGTTTGCCAGCCCCCGCATGATGTCATAGAAGACGATACCCTCATAGAGGGTCCAGAGGCCGAGCAGGATCACGACCGGCCCCAGCAGCCTGGCCAGCAGACCATGGACGCCGGCGCTCACGGCGGCACCCAGGGTGGTGATCAACCCCATGGTGGGGAGGGTGCCAAGCCCGAAACAGGCCATCAGCAGCCCGGCCTGCAATGGGTCGGCAGTGGCAGTGGCTTTCATCCCCACGGAAAAGAGCAGGCTGCAGGGGACCAGGCCGTTGGCCAGACCTGCAACAACGGGCAGAATCGTCCTTGATCCTTTTCTCTGTTCCAGGCGCACGATCCGGGTGCGGCACTCTCCATCCGTCCCTGAGCAGTCGCGGCGGCGCCAGCCGGGCAGCAGGCCACTCAGCCCCAGCCCGATTACCATGATCGCCGCGCCGGTCACGATCATCAGCAGCCCCTGCCCCTTACCGAAGATACCGGTCTGGATCAGTCCCCGGCCGATGGCCGCACCGGCACTCCCCAGCACCACATAAGTGAGAATGCGGACACCGTGGTAGCTGAGCTGGGGTACCAGTTTGCGTTGCCAGCCGTGCCCGGCAAAGTAGCCGCCGGCGATACCTCCGCACATCCCCAGGCAGTGAAAAGCACCCATCAGACCGGTAGCAAAGGCGAGGGCATATCCGAATTCATTATTCATGGGTAAATTCTACTTTCTCTGTAACCCCGGGTAAATCGGGACAATGAGTAACCGGGAAACTTTAATGGCTCATCCCCCTGATCAAGTGGGTAGATTACCGCTGTAGGGCCGAATTCATTCGGCCGATTCGATGGTCGAATGAATTCGCCCCGACTATTTGGTTCCGGTGCGGCCGGGTCAGGGTGATTTAATGATTTTTGGGGGAGCCAGGCTGAATATCTCTCGGACTAAATAAAATGAGTCGATGTTTTCCGGTGTCAACTTTCGGGCTGAAGTATTCATCTGTCAGTTTTCTGTTGTCTGTCGTGAAAGGATAGGAGACGATATACCCATATGATTTTACGTTGTGGACAAAAAAAGGTCTCGATCCAATGCGCATACTCAGGATTCTCTCTGTTTCATTGCTTATTACAGCCTGTGCTGAACAGGCAACAGATCATATCAGGGTGGAGAGCGCCTGGATCGCAGAGATCCCTCCAGTCATCAAGGTCACCGCTGCATTGATGATCTTGCATAACGACGGCGACAAGCCAAGGTATCTGGTCGATGCCTCCAGTCCAAGGGAAAAGAGTATCGAAATAC
>JAUUYI010000061.1 GCA_030590525.1 Sedimenticola sp.
GAAAGTTCTGTGCGCGCGCCTTATCCCCCCTACGAAATTGCCCCGAAATATTGAGAATTTACGGCGAAAATGGCTTGAAAACCAGCTTAGACATGTAGGTAATCAGGTACGTTTTAGTATCGGTAAGAGTAGGTCGGGCATGCTGTTTATGCCCGACATCATTCCTGAGATTGCTCCCGGAATCAGAAGAAAAGTCCATCCACCGGCGAAGACGCGGAGGCGTAGCGTTTGGCCGGCATGCGGCCAGCCAGGAACGCCTCGCGCCCGGCTTCGATCGCCTTGCGCATGGCAGATGCCATGAGAATGGGATTTTTAGCGGCAGCGATAGCGGTGTTCATCAGTACCCCGTCGCATCCCAGCTCCATGGCGACGGCGGCATCCGAGGCAGTGCCCACGCCGGCATCCACCAGGATCGGGACTTTTGCATTCTCGACGATGGTCAGCAGGTTCAGCTTGTTGCGTATCCCGAGCCCGGACCCGATCGGTGCTGCCAGCGGCATCACCGCAACGCAGCCGATCTGCTCCAGCTCCCGGGCAATGATCGGGTCGTCGCTGGTATAGACCATGACATCAAAACCGTCTTTCACCAGCTCTTCAGCCGCTTTGAGGGTGGCCATGGTATCGGGGAACAGGGTCTTCTCGTCCCCCAGTACCTCCAGTTTGACTAGATTGTGGCCGTCGAGCAGTTCCCGTGCCAGTTGGCAGGTGCGCACCGCCGTCTTGATATCGTAACAGCCAGCGGTGTTGGGCAGGATGGTGTAGCGGTCCGGTGGCAGCACCTCGAGGATATTGGGTTCATCGCTGTTCTGGCCAATATTGGTCCGCCGCACCGCGATGGTGATGATCTCGGCCCCGCTCGCCTCGATGGCGGCGCGGGTCTGCTGCATATCTTGGTATTTTCCGGTACCCACCAGCAGGCGGGAGTGGAATGGCTTGCCGGCAACGGTGAAGGTGTCTCTACTGGATTCGGACATGGTCTGCTCTATGCTGTCTGGTGACTGGTTTGGTGTGGGGGTCCGGGTGTGTGCCGAACGCACTGACAGGCACTGCAAAAGCCTGTATCTCAACCCCCCCCAATGGCCTGGACCACCTCTATATGGTCGCCCGGCGCGAGGTGTTGCTGCTCAAAACGGCTGCGTGGAATCAGTTCTTCATTCACCTCGATGGCGAAACGCTGATTGTCCAGATCCAACTGTTCGATCAGGTTGCTCAGGTTGGACTGGTCGGGGATATGACGTTCAGAGCCATTGACGAAGATCTGCATCCGGATTTTGCCACGATTACCTGTTGATTGGGAGAAAGGAGGATATATTCGGAAGGGATTCTACACTAAACTGACAAGATCAGGGGTAAAAGGGTAAGGGGAAAAGATTGGATCAATGGACGGAAGACTTGGTTTCGGTCGAGAGTGCGCGGACCCTGGATGGCCTGTTCGTGCAGCGGGTGCATCGCTCCGGTGAACGGGTCGCCTACCGCCACTACCAGCGGGGAGCCAAAGAGTGGCAGGATCTTACCTGGGCCCAGGTGGCGGCAGAAGTGGCGCGCTGGCAGGATGCCCTCGCCGGCGAGGATCTGCACCCGGGGGACCGGGTTGCACTGCTGCTCAGAAATGGCCCGGAGTGGGTGATCTTCGATCAGGCAGCCATGGGGATGGGGTTAGTGGTGGTCCCGCTCTATACCGATGACCGCCCGGACAATGTCGCCTATATACTCGAGGATGCGGCAGTCAAACTGCTACTGGTCCAGGACCTGGGGCGCTGGAAACGGCTGGCGCCGGCGGTGAGCGACAATGTCAGCCTGCAGCGGGTTCTGTTGTGGGATCCGGGCAAGGACCCGAACGACCCGGTTGCGGGTGATAAGCGGCTTCGATCGGTCTCCGCCTGGCTGCCGGCAAAGGGCTCCCAACTGCGCCGCCGCAATGGGGACCCCCATCAGCTCGCTTCCATCGTCTATACCTCGGGTACTACCGGTCGTTCCAAGGGAGTGATGCTGAGCCACTACAATATGCTGTCAGTGGCCCATGGGGCGCTTACCGTCGTGGCCTGCTACAAGGAGGATATCTTTCTCTCCTTTCTGCCCCTGTCCCACACTCTGGAGCGGACGGCCGGTTACTACCTGCCGATGATGACCGGCGCCACGGTGGCGTACTCCCGCTCGGTGGGCCAGCTGGCCCAGGATCTGCAAATCATCCAACCGACGGTGATTGTCGCGGTCCCGCGTATCTTCGAGCGGGTCTATGGACGCATCAAAGACCAGCTCGCCTCTAAATCCAGTATCAGCCGGAGGTTGTTCGGGGCGGCGATCAATGTCGGCTGGCAGCGCTTTCTATACCGTCAGGGGCGCGCTCACTGGAGTGGTTTACTGCTGCTGTGGCCGCTGCTGCGGCGGCTGGTGGCAAGCAAGATCATCGAACGCCTCGGCGGCCGGTTGCGTGCTGCCATCAGTGGTGGGGCGCCCCTGTCGCCGGAGATCGCCAGGGTGTTTATCGGCCTGGACGTCCCGATCCTGCAGGGATATGGCCTGACCGAGACCAGCCCGGTCATCAGTGTCAATCCGCTGGAAGACAATGAGCCCGCCAGCGTTGGTATTCCGCTGCGTGGGGTCGAGGTGAAGGTCGGAGAGAACGATGAACTGCTGGTGAAGAGCCCGGGTGTGATGATGGGCTACTGGAACAACCACGCAGCGACCAGCCAGATGATCGATGCCGACGGCTGGCTGCATACCGGTGATCAGGCCCGTATTGAGCGTAACCACATCTACATCATCGGCCGGATCAAGGATATCCTGGTGCTCTCCAACGGTGAAAAGGTACCGCCGGCGGATATGGAACTTGCCATCGCCCTCGATCCACTGGTGGAGCAGGTGATGGTGGTGGGAGAGGGACGCTCTTTCCTCACCGCACTGGTGGTGCTGGATGGTGATTTCTGGCCCGGGCTGGCGCAGGATTACGGGCTCGACCCGATGGCGCCCGAAAGCCTGGGGAACAGCAAGGTGCTGTCGTTGCTGCTGAAGCGCTTACGGGATGCGCTGCGCGACTTTCCCGGTTACGCCAAGATCCGCAGGGTGACGCTGTTGCTGGAGCCCTGGACGGTGGACAATGACCTGCTCACCCCGACGATGAAGCTGAAGCGGGCCCGGATAGTGGAATACCATGCAAAAGCGGTGGATGCCATGTATGCCGAGAGGACGGCCTGAATCCGGGGGCCTCCCAGGAAAAAAACTGTTTTTGACCTAAATCAGGTCTTCTTCAGGTTGCAATAACGATAATCCCAGGCTTCTAGCTGACTGGAGACGAATGTCGTGGACTATTGTGTATTCATTCAGGCGAATGACAAACAGATGATTGGCGCCTTGTTGGCGGAGTACGCCGTGCGGCGGAATTCGAAGCACAGCGACAAGTTCGATGTCCGCATCATGAGTTATGATGATTTTCCGTTCATGCATGCGCGGGAGGGTGAAATGTTTCTGCGGGCGGGTGGGAAGCGGATGTGGGTGCGCGATGATCTGCAATCCTTTACCCCCACCCGTTTTCTGCCGCCCCAGTTGATGGGCTACAAAGGACGGGCGCTGGTGATCGACCCGGACGTGTTCGCCCTCGGGGACGTCTGGGAACTCTTTTCCCGGGATATGGAGGGGAAGGCGATCATGTGCCGCCAGAAGACCGGTCGTAAAGGAAAGCGGGGTTGTCTGGCCACCAGCGTCATGCTGCTGGATTGCGGAAAACTGACCCACTGGAAGGTGGAGGAGCAGTTTAACGCCATGTTCGAGGGCAAGCGGGACTACATGAAGTGGGTCTGCCTGCAGTACGAGGATCTGAAAACCATTGGCTTCTTCGAGCCGGAGTGGAACGACTTCGATCACCTGACGGAAAAGACCAGGATGCTGCATACCACCAAACGCAAGCATCAGCCCTGGAAGACCGGGTTGCGGATCGACTACCGGCCGGCGGATGCCTTTCAGCTGTTTCCGCCCCGCCATTGGCTGGATCGCGCACGGCGTGCGCTGTTCGGAGACTACGGGTTGCTGGGCAGATACAAGCAGCACCCGGACCCGAAGCAGGAACAGTTTTTCTTCGGTCTGCTCAAGGAGTGCGTGGAGAAAGGTGTCATCACCGAACAGCAGGTGCGGGACGAGATGGCCAAGAACCATGTGCGCCACGATGCACTGGAAGTTCTGGCGAAGACCCCGCCATTGCCCACGGCGTGATCCAGAAGACAGAGGACAGGGGACAGGGGACAGAATGTAGGGTGCGGTGAGCTTGCGAACCGCACCGGAGAGGGCAGCCAGCCTTGGGGAAAGGTGCGGTTCGTTGCTCACCGCACCCTACGGGGCTGAGGCAGAAATCAGGGCGCAGAAGAGATAACTGGCTCCCACGCTCTGCGTCGCCGGGGGTTACGAGAGAGTGGCGTGGCGTGGGCGCCAGATCGGCGCGTTGGTGGATCCGTCGCTACGCTCCTTGATCCACCCTACCCGTTTGCCCCGGGTTATTGAGAAAAAATGTCGGGCACAAAAACCGTGCCCGACCTACCTGTTGTAATCCTCTGCTTCAAGTCGCTCCCCCATCTCCATCCATGCCTCCTCGGTATCGGCGAGCCGGCGGTCCAGGTCGGCTTTTTCAGTCATCAGCCTCTTGAGGCGCTCTTTGTTGGTGTCGTCATAGAGCTCGCTCTGGGCCAATGCCTGCTCCAGCTCGCCCTGTTGCTTTCCAAGCGCCTCCAGCTGCGCCTCCAGCTGTCTGAAGCGGCTGCGCAACGGCTGCTGCTGGCGGCGCCGCTGCGCCTCCTGGCGCTTGCGATCCCGGCGCGAGTTGGCACTGTGGGCCTTATCGCCAGAAAGTGGCAGCGTGCGGCTCGGCTGCTCTGCCGATCTGCGCGCCGCCAGCCAGCGGGGATAGGCATCCAGGTCGTCGTTGAATTCGTCCACCCGGCCGGCATCCACCAGCAACAGCTGATCACAGCTGCTGCGCAGCAGATGGCGGTCGTGGGAGACGATCACCATCGCCCCCTCGAACTCCTGCAGTGCCTGACTCAGGCTATGCCGCATCTCCAGGTCCAGGTGGTTGGTGGGCTCGTCCAGCAGCAGCAGGTTCGGACGCTGATAGATCAGCAGTGCCAGCACCAGCCGGGCCTTCTCACCGCCGGAGAAGGGGGCGACCTGGCTCTCCGCCCGTTCACCTGAAAAACCAAAACCACCGCTGTAGTTGCGCAGCTCCTGCTCACGGGCCCGGGGGTCGAGCCGCATCAGGTGTTCCAGCGGGGTCTGGTCACGGCGCAGCTGGTCCAGCTGATGCTGAGCAAAGTAGCCGATCCTGAGCTCCTGTGCCGGCTCCCGTGTCCCTTCCTGAGGGGGTATCTCACCCGCCAGTAGTTTGATCAGGGTGGATTTCCCGGCTCCGTTCGGTCCCAGCAGCCCGATACGGTCGCCGGGGGCCAGGCTGATACTGACCCGGTTGAGAACCCGGGTCTCGGCATAGCCGGCACTGCATTTCTCCAGTCGCAGCAGGGGGGATGGGTTCTTGATGGGTTGTTTGAAGCTGAACTGAAAGGGTGAGTCCACATGAGCCGGGGCGATCTGCTCCATCCGTTCCAGTGCTTTCAGCCGGCTCTGGGCCTGGCGCGCCTTGGTTGCCTTGGCCCGGAACCGCTCCACATAACTCTGAATGTGGGCGATCTCACGCTGCTGTTTCTCGTGGGCAGCCTGCTGGTTGGCCAGCCGCTCGGCCCGGACTCGCTCGAATGCGGAATAGTTGCCACTGTAGAGGGTGATCCCGCCCTGCTCGATGTGGGCGATGTGGCTGCAGACGGTATCCAGGAAGTCCCGGTCATGGGAGATCAGCAGCAGGGTGCCGCGATACCCTTTCAGCCACTCTTCCAACCAGATCAGGGCATCGAGGTCGAGATGGTTGGTGGGTTCGTCCAGCAGCAGCAGGTCGGAGCGGCACATCAGCGCCCGCGCCAGGTTGAGGCGCATGCGCCAGCCCCCGGAAAACTCTTCCAGCGGCCGATCCTCTTCCCCCGGGCGGAACCCCAGCCCATGGATCAGGCGGGCCGCGCGGGAGCGGGCGCTGTAGCCGTCGATGGCATCCATGCGGTTGTGCAGTTCACCGATACGGCTGCCGTCATCTGCCTGCTCTGCCGCCGATAACAGATACTCCACCTCGCGCAGCTCCACGTCACCATCCAGCACATACTCGATGGCAGGACGGGGGTCGGAAGGGGTCTCCTGGGCCAGGTGGGAAATCACCCACTCCTTTGGCAGATAGAGGTCGCCCGCATCGGCGTGGATCTGATCCAGGATCACCCCGAACAGGCTGGATTTCCCGCACCCGTTCGCCCCGGTCACGCCGACCCGCTGCCCCGGGTGGATGGAGAAACTGGCAGCACTGAAGAGCAGACGCGGGCCGCGCCGCAGGCTGAGGTTGTTTAGGCTGAGCATGGCGAAGGAGTTTACAAGGGTAGGGGTGAAAGGCAACCGGTCAAATCGACAGCCTCCTAGAGAATCCCGTCTGCCCTGCGTATACTCTGCCTTGACTAACGGAAAACCATCGGGGCTCTGCGGCACCGTGTTCGACAATTATCTCAATACCTTCGAGCAACGCGGAGAGTTGTATAACGCCGCCACGCAGATGTGTCCGTATGCGCGTGATGCGGAACTCAAGCAACTCCTCAACCGCCTGGCCCTGCGCGGTGCCCGGACTGTGTGTGACATACCGGCCGGAGGTGGCTATGTGGCCGATGGTATCCGGGCGACTGTCGGCGATTCGATTCGCGTCGTCTGTGTCGACGCTTCCTGGCGTTTCGCAGCGGGCATTGCCGATCGGCACGATACGGTCGTGGCCCGACATGGCGCCATCCCGCTGGCGGCCGGCAGCATGGATCGGGTAGCAAGCCTGGCCGGCCTGCACCATCTGACAGACGTGCAGCCGTTCTTTGACGAAGCAGCCCGCATTCTAAGCCACGGCGGGCGGATGGTGGTTGGCGATGTGCAGGCCGAAACCCCGCCAGCCCGGTTTCTTAACGGTGCCGTAAATCGACTGACGGAAACAGGTCATCAGGGCCGATTCTTCGTCCCGGGCCAACCGGCTGCGTTGATCGAGCGTGCGGGTCTCACCTGCATCGACGAAACCCTGTGCGCCTTTACCTGGGATTTTACAAATATCGCGACTCTGGTTCGTTACTGCCGGCTGCTGTTTGGCATGGTCAAGGCCATCGAGGCCGAGGTCGAAGCGGAAATCCGTGCGGTGCTGCCTGTCGAGGAGGCGAAAGACGGGACTGCCCGCCTGCACTGGTCCCTGCTCTACGCAGTCGGGATCAAGCCTTGATAACCGGCAGAAAAAAGGAAAACGCGAAAACAGGGGTTAGCGCTGTTTCTTTGCCCCGGTTCCCGTGAGAGCAGCATGAATAAACGACCCTTTCAGGGCGGCCTTGATCAGCTGCCCATCTCTTCGTCGGAGCATATCCACCTGCCGGCATTGACCGGCGGCGTGGCCTCCATGCTGCTGGCGCTGAAGTATCAGGCCGATGACAGTCAGTGGTGGACAGGCGATCGGCTGCGGAGTATGCAGTACAGCCAGCTCAGGGAGTTGCTGAACAGCGCCTGGCAGGGCGTCCCCTTTTACCGTGATCGCCTGCAGAAGGCGGGCTATCACCCCAGGCGCAAGCTGACCGGGAAAATCTGGCGACGGATCCCCATACTGCGAAGGGCGGATTTACAGCGGGAGGGGTCCAGGCTCGCGAATAAGGCCTATCCCAGGAGCCACGGTCGATTGACCTCGTCTCAAAGTTCGGGCTCGACAGGCATGCCCGTGCGGATAACGGCCTCCGAGCTGTCGCAGTACGTCACCAGCGCGCTCTCTCTGCGTGTCCATGACTGGCACCGGCAGGATCTGACGGGGCGGTTGGCCATCATCCGCTACCTGCCCGGACCACCCCCCGCGGCGCCACCGGATGGGCTGCGCAGCGAATTCTGGTCAGAGGCCACGCGTTACCTCTACCGTACCGGACCCTCGTTCAGCCTCGATGTCAGTACGCCCATCGAGGCGCAGGCGGCGTGGTTGCTGCGCGTCGACCCACACTATCTGTTGACCTATCCGAACAATCTGCGCGCCCTGATCAACTACTTTCAAGCGCAGGGCCTCACGCTGCCTGCGCTACGCCAGGTGCAGGCCATCAGTGAAACGCTGAGCCCGGAGGTGCGGGCACTCTGCCGCAATCAGTGGGGGGTTTCCGTGGTGGATGGCTACAGCGCCCAGGAGACCGGCCTGCTGGCGCTGCAGTGTCCGGACCACGACCACCTGCACGTTCAGTCCGAAGCGGCGTTACTGGAGGTTCTGGATGGTTCCGGAAGGCCCTGCAAAATTGGAGAGAGCGGTCGCGTGGTCGTGACCACCCTGCACAACTTCGCTATGCCTTTGATTCGTTATGAGATCGGTGACTACGCGGAGGTGGGCGAGCAGTGCGATTGCGGGCGCGGGCTGCCGGTGTTGAAGCGGGTGCTGGGCCGGAGCCGAAACATGCTGCGCCTTGCGGATGGCCGCAGGCTCTGGCCGAGGCTCGGCATCATCCAATTCAGCGGCGCTGCCGGCGTGCCGATACGCCAGGCCCAGGTCATTCAGCGCTCGCTGGAGCAAGTGGAACTGCGGCTTGTTTCGGAAGCACCCCTCGATGCGGCCCAGGAGTCGGCCGTGGTCGAGGTCTTGCGGACCGCCCTGGGTTATCCCTTCGAGGTGGAGGTGCGCTACCTGGAGTCCATTCCCCGGAGCAAGAGCGGTAAGTATGAGGATTTCGTCTCGGAGATCTGAATGACCCGCCCTGGAGTCCGGAATTAATGCAATTTCAGTGCCAATCTACAAGTGTTTTGGTCTCAGTCAGGCGTAGGTCGGGCATGCCGTTTATGCCCGGCATCATTTCCCAAAGCCACTGGCCGGAAAAAATGTCGGGCACAAAAACCGTGCCCGACCTACCTGGCATCCGTGTTGGACTTCGCAAGCTCAGCGCCAACCTACAGGCGTTTTGGCCTCAGTCAGGCGTAGGTCGGGCATGCCGTTTATGCCCGGCATCATTTCCCAAAGCCAC
>JAUUYI010000288.1 GCA_030590525.1 Sedimenticola sp.
CATCCTCCCTTTCATGGGGCTACCAGACGCTACATCAGGCAGGGTTGGAGCGCTTAAGCCGGTTACCAGTTTAACTGCTACAATATCCCACACCCTACAAGCTATATTAGCGCTTGGCATTAATCTTATATAATGATCCAGGACAATCATTTCGGTAACTACTCGGCATGCCAGGGATTCCATACTGCCCCCGCTCAACCGATTCGGTAGCGGGCAGGCCTGGTAGTGGCAAACGACCCTGATGCATGAGTATTCTGTCTGTATCGCCCTGGTGGAACAGGCGGAAAAGATCGCCCGTGAACACGATGCGGGTCGGGTGGAGCTGATCGTGCTGCGGATCGGCCCACTCTCCGGCGTGGAGCCCCCTCTGCTGGAGCGCGCCTACCCGTTGGCTGCCGCGGGCACGCTGGCGGAGGGGGCTGAGTTGCTGTTTGAGTCGGCACCGGTCGTGGTGCGGTGCAGTCAGTGTGGAGCGGAGACAGAGGCGGCCCCCAACCGCCTCTTGTGTGGGGCCTGCGGGGATTATCGAACGCATCTTATCAGCGGTGATGAGATGCTGCTGGCCAGGCTGGAACTGTCACAGATAGAAGAGGACGCAACGTAATGTGTCTTGGAATACCGATGCAGGTGGTCGAGATCGAAGGCTTCAACGCCCGCTGCGAGGCCAAGGGCGTCTACCGGGAGGTGAGCCTGTTCATGCTCCAGGGGGAGGATGTGCAGGTGGGTGACCACGTCATGGTGCATGTAGGCTATGCGATTCAGACGATGACACCACAGGAGGCACGTTCTTCCTGGGAACTGTTCGACGAGCTCCTCGAGGCGGAAGATCTGACTGCGGTGCCGGGAGGGGAACATGTGTGATACCTGCGGTTGTAATATCACCTCGGCTAACGAGCACCTGATCAAGCCAGGTGGCCGGCTCTCTCGGACCGAAGGGGGCAGGGAGGCCGTGACGGTGCTGGAGAGTCTGCTGAGCGAGAATGATCACCAGGCGGCGCATAACCGGGCACATTTTGATACGCACCGGGTACTGGCGCTGAACCTGATGTCGTCACCCGGTGCGGGTAAGACCGCTCTGCTCGAGGCCACGATCGATGCGCTGGGGGAGGATTACACCATCGCGGTCATCGAAGGCGATCTGGAGACGGAGAACGATGCCCGGCGCATCCGTGCCCGGGGGGTGGAGGCGATTCAGATCACCACGGGGAGCGCCTGTCACCTGGATGCCCACATGGTGCATGATGCACTGCACCGGCTGGATCTTACCGGCATCGATATCCTGTTCATCGAGAACGTCGGGAATCTGGTCTGTCCGGCCAGCTTCGATCTTGGCCAGCACCGTAACATCACCCTGCTCTCGGTCCCGGAAGGGGACGACAAACCGGCCAAATACCCGGTGATATTCCGGGCTGCCGATCTGGTTCTGCTGACCAAGATCGACCTGCTGCCCTACCTGAAGGAATTCGACCCGGCGCGGGCCGAGCGTTACCTGCGGGAGCTGGCCAGCGATGTTCCGCTGCTGCCTGTAGCGGCTACCAGCGGGGAGCGGCTGGAAGGCTGGTTCGAGTGGCTCTCTGGAGAGGTGAGCGAACAGCGCCGCCGGACGGAGGAGGGGGGGACGGTCCGACCTGCGATCCAGCCCGATGGTATGCACCTTCACCAGGGGGAGGCGCATCACCATCATTCTCATCCAACCGAAGGCAATCGGTAAGCGTGCCAGTCTCCGCCCGCCACTGGCTGGAGCGAATTCATGCGCTACCCCCGTCAGGGCGGGTTCGCATCATGAATGTCTGCGGGGGACACGAACGCGCCATCACCCTGGCCGGGCTGCGCAGTGTGTTGCCACCGGGCATCGAGCTCATCCCCGGCCCCGGTTGTCCGGTCTGTATCTGTCCTGAGGAGGAGATCTACCAGGCGATGCAGCTGGCTCTGCACGAACAGATTACTCTGCTCGCCTTTGGCGACATGCTGCGGGTCCCGGTCAACCTGCCCCTGAGAGAGATCCGCACCCTGGAGCAGGCGAAGGCGGCAGGGGCCGATATCCGCCCCATTGCCTCACCCACGGAAGCGGTGCGTATCGCAGCCGGGCTGCCCGGCCGGCCCGTGGTCTTTTTTGCAGCCGGTTTTGAAACCACTATCGCCCCGGTAGCGGCGATGCTGGCAGAAGGGGTGCCGGACAATCTTGCTCTGCTGCTGTCCGGGCGGCTCACCTGGCCCGCGGTGGCAATGTTGCTGAATTCGGGAGAGGCGGGTTTCGATGCATTGATCGCACCGGGCCACGTCGCCACCGTGATGGGACCGGAAGAGTGGGAATTCTTAGTGCAGGAACACCGGTTGCCGGCAGCGATAGCCGGGTTTACGCCGGACTCCTTGCTGGCCGCCATCTACTCTACGCTGCGTCAGCGGCTGGAAGGCCGGATTTTTCTCGATAACTGTTATCCGGAAGTGGTCAGAGCCGGGGGCAATCCGGCGGCAAGAGCGGTTCTGGACCGGACCCTGGATGTAGTGGATGCCAACTGGCGGGGCATCGGTACCATCCTGGCATCCGGTTTTGCTCTCAAGGCATCGCTGGCAGCACACGATGCCGGCCGGCTCTACCCCTCCTATAACGATCCGGAGCGGAGCCGGCTCGGCCAGATGCCGGCAGGCTGTGACTGTGCCCGGGTGGTGCTCGGCCGGATCTACCCCGATGGGTGTAAACTCTACGGCGCCACCTGTACCCCCCGCACCCCGGTTGGACCCTGCATGGTATCTGATGAAGGGGCCTGCAGGATCTGGTGGGCGGGCGGCGTCATCGCCAGCGGGCAGAGAGAGACAGTCTGAAGAGCGCATGGATTTGAGTCTCCTGTTTCTGGGTTTTCTGCTGGGCATGCGCCACGCCATGGAGAGCGATCACCTGGCGGCAGTGGCATCTCTGGCCACCCGTAGCGCTTCCCTGAGTCAGACGGCGCGCCAGGGGGCAGCATGGGGCATGGGGCATACCCTGACCCTGTTCCTGTTCGGGTCGGTCGTGCTGCTGATGGATCAGATGGCATCGGAGCAGCTGGCCCAGGGCCTGGAGTTTGCGGTCGCTCTCATGCTGCTGGTGCTGGGCCTGGATGTTTTGCGGCGCCTGTACCGGGACCGGCTCCATTTTCATGCGCATCAGCATGACGACGGCACCCGGCATCTTCACCTTCATGCACATCCGGGCAGAGGGCAGCACCCCCCCCTGCATCGGCATCCGCACCCCGCTCACCCGAACAAGAGTTTCCCGTTGCGCGCGTTGCTGGTCGGCCTGATGCACGGCATGGCCGGCTCTGCGACCTTGATACTGCTGACGCTGCAGACAGTCCAGTCACCGCTCACCGGTCTGCTCTATATCGCGCTGTTCGGTGTCGGCTCGATTGCCGGCATGGCGGCCATCTCCGTCGTTATTGCCATCCCTCTGCGCTTCTCGGC
>JAUUYI010000235.1 GCA_030590525.1 Sedimenticola sp.
CAAGGAATCAGCATGTTTTCGAATACAACCCCCCTTTCATCTGACGCGCATCGCGATCTACGTTATAAGTCGGTTCCAGATTACAGCTTCAGTGCCAATGTCACCTCCGCACCCATCACCTATACGGAGATGCTGGTCGCCGCCAAATACTACCCCGTCGTATTCCCCAAAGAGGGCACCCCGGTGGCCATTCTCGGCTTCGATGGCAACAATGCCTTCGTGGATGAAACCGGTCAGTGGACGGTGCCCTATGTCCCGTCCCATGTGGGGCGTTATCCCTTCATCCTCAGCAGCTCCAGCCGAGCGGGCGAGATGATGTTGATGGTGGCGTTGGATGCGCCCCATTTCAAAACCGATGGGGGAAAGCGTCTGTTCGATGAGAACGGGGCGGAGACCCCGCTGCTCGAAGGGATCAAATCTTACTTGCTGAAGTTCCAGAATGAGGCGCAAAAATCGGAGCGGCTGACCAAAGAGCTGTTCGATGCGGGCATCATGGAGGAGCGGGTGATCCAGCGGAAGCGGGGTGAGGTGACCCGGACCATGCTTAGCAGCTTCTACGTGGTGGACCAGGCGAAGTTCAACGCCCTGCCGGATGAGACCATCCTGGGCTGGCGCAGGAACGGGACCCTGCCCCTGGTCTACGCCCATCTGCTTTCACTCAGTAATCTCTCCAGTCTGAAACGGGACGAGGCGGCGGGGGAGGCGTAACTTCAGGATGAGGAGGGGCCAGCGGTCTGTCGGGCAGCAGGGTTTTACCCTGCTGGAACTGATCGTGGTGGTGGTGATCTCGGCCGGGCTGGTGGCCATGCTGGGGCTGCTCTTCCGGCAGTTGATCTTTACCGGTGAGGGGTTGAGATCGGTCGATTCGGACTGGGGCGTGCAGCTGTTTCTGCGCCGGCAGCTGTTGCTGAGGGATGAGCGTTTTGCCGCGCTCCAGCTGTTTACCGGCAGCCCGGATGAGCTGCAATTCGTTTCCCGCTACAGCGCGCGTTATGCCTCGTCCGGTCCGCCCGTGGTGTCACGCATACAATTCGACCCCAATGACGGGGTCCTTCGTTATACAGAGACCCGCATGCCCCCCTGGTGGAGCGATGATCTGGACGCCTTCTCCATCAGGGCCCTGCTCGACAGTCAGGATCAGGGCAGCCTTTTCCAGCTCGATCTGATGTCCAGGCTACAGCACTTCGAGCTCGGCTATTTTGACCGGGAAGCCAACAGCTGGGTGGATCGCTGGAGCGCGGAAACGGGCTTTCCGCTGCTGATACGCCTGCGCCTGCAGCGCCTTGGCACGACCATGGAGTGGCTGATCAGTACGCAGTCTCTGCGCTTTCCCCTGGTTGAGGAGGTCAAAACCGAGGCGGAATGAAACCCTTACCCAACGATACGTATGACTTCCTCGAACGTGGTGGCCCCGCTGATGACCTTCTCGATCCCGTCGTCCAGCAGGTTTTTCGGGCAGGTACGGTCGGCGGCCGCATTCAGGCTGTCGTAGTTCGGATCCTGGACGATGGCTGTTCTGACAGCTGAGGTGATCTCTTTGAATTCAGCGATGGGTATCCGGCCGTGATATCCGGTGTGCGAGCATTTGTGGCATCCGACCGCTTGATAGATCCGGGTCTCCGGTGGTATCTGGAAACGCTCTGCAAGGTGTGCGGGAATCTGTGCCGGTGCCTTGCAGTGGCTGCAGAGACGACGTATCAGACGTTGTGCGGTAACGGCAACCAGGGTGGAGGCCAGCAGGTAATCGGGTGTTCCCATGTCCAGGAAACGGGTGATGGCGCCGATGGCGTTGTTGGTGTGCAGGGTGGATAGCACCAGGTGGCCGGTAAGGGCCGACTGGATGGCGATGTCGGCGGTCTCCCGGTCACGGATCTCCCCGATGAATATGATATCCGGGTCATGCCGCAGGATGGAGCGCAGCGCGGTGGAGAAGGTCATGCCGATGCTTTCGTCAACGGGGGTCTGGGTGATACCGGCGATTTCGTATTCGATCGGGTCTTCGACGGTGATGATCTTGCGTGTGCCATCGATCAGGTGCTGCAGGGCAGCATACAGAGAGGTGGTCTTGCCGGAACCGGTGGGGCCGGTCACCAGGATGATACCGTTGTGTTTCTGCAGGCTCTCTCGAAATGGCGTCAGAACGGATTCTGACAGCTCGATGCCGTCCAGTGAAAGTCTTTGTTGCTTCTTGTCCAGCAGGCGCAGCACGATATCCTCACCGAAGGGGGATGGCATGGTGCTGACCCGGATATCGATATCGCGGCCGCTGCTGCGGGTGCGTATGCGCCCATCCTGGGGCAGGCGTCGCTCGGCGATATCGAGGTCGGCGAGAATCTTTATGCGAGACACCACGCCCGGGTACTCTTCAACGGAGGGGGGCGGGCGAGAGACCAGTGAGCCATCGACCCGATAGCGCAGATCGATGTGACTGCGGAATGGTTCCAGATGGATGTCCGACGCCTCGATGCGCACTGCATTATTGATGATATCGGTCACCAACCGGATGATGGGGGCCTCGAGGGCCAGGTCCTTCAGCTGTTCGGCCGCCAGCTCAATGCCGCGCTCCGACTCGCTCTCCAGGGAGATGTTTTGAGCGGCTTGAGCCTGCTCGTGCTTTTGCAGCCGGTGGATGAGATCGGCAGAGGGGTAGAGGGCGATTCGGCTGTCGGGCGCGGTGCGTTTCAGCAGATCGACGAATCCATCATCCTCCCCGTCGTCTATGATGAGCCAGCGCTCAGCCGCCTTCTGGACGGGTAGCACATGGTTGAAGGCGAGGAAATCTCCATCGAAACGTTCGTCTATCGCATCTTCTCCATCGCCATCCCAGAGCGGCAGGCCGCTCATGTCGCAGTAGGCCTGGTAAAGCTGCTCCTCGGAGAGCGCCCCCATGGAGACCAGAATGGTGCCCAGGTCATTCTGATCGCCTACGGAGTGGGCGTGCGCAAGAATCTTCTCATCCACCAGCCCGAGTCGGAGGAGAGATCCATCGAGTGCGGGCAGTGGGGTGGGCTGGGGCGTGGGCATTGGGGGGCTTAGTCCCAGTTGCCTATGTCACCGTTTTCGCTTTCACCACCCTCTTTGTTGTCGGCTCCCAGGGAATAGAGATCATAATCGAGTCCCCCTTTGGCCGCGGGCCGGTGGTACAGCAAGTCATTACCCCACGCATCCTTGGGAATCCGCTTCTTTTTGAGGTAGGGGCCAGCCCAGGTATCCAGGCCCGGGGGCTTCTCGAGCAACACCTGGAGCCCCTCTTCAGTGCTGGGGTAACGAAAGTTTTCCAGTCTGAAACTGTCCAGAGAGGAACCCAGCATTTCAATCTGCGTCTTGGTGGTTTTTACCTGGGATTTGGTCAGTCCCCCCATCAGGCGCGGCCCGACCAGCGCCGCGAGCAAGGCGATGATAGTGATGACGATCAGGAGTTCGATGAGGGTAAAGCCAGCAGCGGCAGCCCATGACAGCGTACCGGGCAGGTTCTGTTGGGTAAGCCTATTGTTCTGTTTTATAAGTGATTTTCCCAGAAACAGGGGAAATGGAGATGACATAGGATGTGTTCGCTCCAAAATAGCGGAATCGGGTTGCCGTCATAGTGCCATCCGGATAGAATGTCGTCAACTTATAGGCGGGCAGGTAGTCACCCCGCTTTGGATAGACGACCTCGATGCCTTCTTCTGTGGTCAGCTCGAGGCGGGCGCCGGTGGCAGGTGAAGTGAGGGCGTCGCCAGCGTAATAGATGGAGGTGGCCCTCTTTTTTGCGATCGCCTGGTGCATTTCACGCTCGAGAAATTGGATGATTTGCGGGGAGGTGCGCGTCGGCAATTTTGTGACCCGCGGCGCGAGAAGGGCCGTCAGAACGCCCACGATTGTCAGCACGACCAGTAACTCCAAGAGCGTGAAGCCTGTGGCGTAACGGTGGGTGCTTGTGCTTTTGGCGGGCATCAATCTATTAAGCTTTCAATTTCTATTGTGGGAGGCTCTTGCAAAACGCCCCCTCTCCCCCCGGGAGAGGGTTGGGGTGAGGGGATCAAAAGAGATAACGCTTTGATTTTAATCACCCTCACCCTGGCCCCCTCCCTCAAGGGAGAGGGGATTTAAGCGTTTTGCAAGAGCCTCCAATGGCTACGGATTGACGCGGATCAGGCATGGATGTTGTTATGGCGTAACTTTTCAGCTCTTTCCATGGTCGTCAAATTCCAAAGCATGCTGAATAGTTACGTTATGGCTTTGATGCACCCGTGAA
>JAUUYI010000126.1 GCA_030590525.1 Sedimenticola sp.
GCCGCTCTCGACCTGTGACTTGATCTCGGCGATACCGCCGGAATAGTTTTCGAACAGCAGTTTGTTTCCGGTCGCCTTCATGTACGGGTCCAGCATGTATTTCTGCTGGGCAGCACCGTAGGCGCCGCCGAAAGAGACCACCGTCATCTGCTCTGATATGGCCGGGACTGACATGCCACACAGCGCGGCTGCGATGCCCAGTTGTATATATTTTTTCATCATTCTTTCTCCTCTCCTACTCTGTTGTTGTTTTACATCATCAGATTTGCTAAGCGCCCCGGAATCATACCGGATTATCGAGCGCGAGGCCTCTATCCACGGACCAGCTGAGATGGGCTTCATCTCCCGGGCTGATCTTTGGAGACTCATGATCGTTGAGTACTTTTACCATGATCTCTGTACCGCAGTTCAGCTTGAAATAGTAATGAATAGAGTCGCCGATATAGAGGTTCAGGACAAATTCTGCTGGTAGCGAGTTGCTGCGTGCCGGATTCGGCTGGTCAATGAAAAGATTTTCCGGTCGGATCGACACCCGGCAGGGCTCTCCAACGGCCGGGCAGTTGATATTCAGTGCATCGATCAACGTGCCATTACAGAGTTCCACCTGGGCCCGATCGTCTCCGATCGATTTTACCATGCCCTTAATATGGTTATTTTCACCGATGAAATCGGCTACGAAAGAGTTGCCGGGTCTTTCATAGAGCACCTCAGGTGTCGCGCACTGCTGCACCACGCCGTCGTCGAATACGGCAATGCGATCTGACATGGTCAATGCCTCAGTCTGATCGTGGGTAACATAGATAGCGGTGAATCCAATCGAGTCATGCAACCGTTTTATCTCGAACTGCATCTGCTCGCGCAGGTTTTTGTCGAGCGCCCCGAGTGGCTCGTCCATGAGAACGATCTTTGGCTCGAAGATGAGCGCCCGGGCAAGCGCCACACGTTGCTGCTGGCCACCGGAGAGCTGACCGGGGTAGCGCTCCTTGAACTCGCCCAGTTCCACCAGTTCCAGCGTTTCCATGACGCGCTGCTCCAACTCCTGAGCGGGGATCTTTCGGACTTTTAGAGGATAGGCCAGATTCTCCCCGATGGTCATGTGTGGAAACAGCGCATAGTGCTGGAATACCATGCCGATGTTCCGGTTATAGGGCGCCACTTCCACCACCGAATTGCCATCGATCAGAATCCTGCCGCTGGTCACATCCTCGAACCCGGCAAGCATCATCAGACAGGTGGTCTTACCTGAGCCCGAAGGGCCGAGCAGCGTGACGAACTCCCCTTTCCTGATGTCCAGATTGAAATCTTTTACCACCAGGTTCTTTTGATCGTAGCTTTTTTTTACGTTAATGAAGCGAACGTATCGATCATTGTTATTGTCCCGTGCCGTCACGGGTAAGCCTTGCCGGGAATCTCATGCAGGTATGCATTCATAAAATAACAGGCCTCTCTCACCATCCAGGGATGGATTTAACCGGGTGCTTAACAAGCCTTCATACTCACCTGAGGGTGCAGTCTAGCAGATTCCCGGCCATCTAAAAATGTGCTGGTGGCAGGGCTTGGGCAGCCGATCAGCCTTGAGTATAAACAAAAATCCGGCGCAATTCTGGTGAGCACCCGGTTAAACCCAATGCCATTAACTTAACGCCGACGGATCACCCTGTAGGGTGGGCACGTTGTTTGTGCCCACCAAAATGGTTGAGTCATGCGCAGAAACGGTGGGCACACAAACCGTGTCCACCCTACACTAATTTCCTAAGTTAATGGCATTGGGGTTAACTGGGTGCTTACCAATTTTGGATATTTTAAATGCCCCGGGGCCCTGAATTCGAATTAATCCATCTGACATTCAGCGTATGGCGTGTCGACTCCTGACTTCTGGTCCGTAGCTTCTGATATAGTTATGTAGAACCAGATGCCAGAGGACCCTGGGAGTCGTTCACCATGCTTGGAATAATCTTGAATCTGCTGCTGGGGCTTAGTCTGCTCTGCTGGGGGGGGGCGTGGGCCCAGGCGCCGTCGGGCGGGGTGCCACAGGAACCGGTAACCACGCCCTCGGTGATTGAACTGCCGCTGCGTATCTCCCTTACCCCTCTGTTCACCAAGGTGGAGCAGGCAGTGCCGGAGCAGGCCGGCAACTGGAGAGTATGGAGAGAATGGCACGGGATTCAGACCCAGTATCAGGCCTGGCGTGGAAAACTCGCCTTTCGAATGGAGGCGGATACACTCCTGGTGCAGGCCCATGTCCGCTACTGGGTAAGGGCCAGGGCATCCCTGCTCAACACCGTGGAGATCAAGGGTAGTTGCGGGGTTGGCAGAGAGGCCCCGCGCCAGGCCGTCATCGGCGTCCGAGTAAGGTTGCGCTGGCTGCCCGACTGGTCGCTTTACCCGGAATTCAAGGTGTTACCAACCCGCTTTCTGGATCGCTGTGAGATGACGGCGGCGGGCGTGGATGTCACCCCCCTGATCGAAGATGAGTTCAGGAAGCAACTGGAGGCAGGTCTGCGCAGCGCCCTGTCGGTTCTGTCACCCCGGGTCAACGAAATTCGGGCGCGGGCGGCAAAGGTCTGGACGGCACTACAGGGGCCGATCGAACTGCAGCCCGGAAACTGGCTGCTGTTGAGGCCGGCAGCGATCGCGTTCTCGCCGTTCCGGGGAGAAGGGGAAGTGATTCAGATGCGCCTTGCGCTGGCCATGTATCCGCTACTCGTTGCCGGAGAACGGCCGGATACCAGCGTAATGCCCCTGCCCCCACTGCAGCAGTACTGGCCGGGGTCACCCGAAGTATATTTTCAACTCTCCATGAAAATTGATTTCGATGCGATCGGTGGGCAGATATTGAAGGCGCTGCAGGGTCGGAAAATAGAGATCAAGGATCGCACCATCACCGTGGAATCGGTGGAGATAAAAGGGAAGCGGCAGGAGCTCAGTGCCAGGGTACAGCTGGGTGGGGATGCCGCCGGCACGGCGCAGGTGTGGGCAAACGTGGTGTTTTCGGTGGAGACGCAGCAACTGGTGCTGGCAGACCTGGAATACGTCTCGGATCACGATGACCCGCAAGTCGCTCTATTCTCCGACCTCCTGTACGAACGTCTTCGTGGAGAGATGGAGACTACCGCAAACCAGTTGCTGGAGCAGCAGTTTCAGCAGTGGAGGGAACTGTTGGCAGCCAGGATTCATGGCCTCGTAGACGGTGGCCTGAGGGTGGATTTTTCTTCGCTTCGTCTGAACTCGGTTCAAGTGAACATGGATGAGGGGGGAATCCGGCTCCAGGGGGTCGCTGTCGGCGCCATCGCCATCGAGGTGCCGGATGACGGAACAGTAGAACTATGAAACGCAGACGGCAGTCAGCTTTTTCGATCAGCATATCTATATCACCGGCAGCGAGTGAAACAGAGCTCAGAAAAGAGCTGAAGTGCTGTATGTTTGAAGGACTGGTCACCAATGCGCTCAGCCATATCGTGGAGCGACGTGCCAGACACCGTCATCTGGAGACTGAGAGAAGCATTCTACATGGTCGACTGCGGCATACGGATTTGGGGCATGAATCAGACATCAGGGATAGAATGGGGGAGGTCGATCGCCAGCTCGATGCGTTGGGTCTGGCCACACCCCAGGCATGCCTGGAAGGGGGGGAACAGGTGTTCAGTCGCCCGGAGGAGTATATCCAAGTGCGGAATATATCGATGAAGCTGGATAAAAGATGAAGCTGGATAAAATGGGCATAAAGATCGATCAGGACTCGGCCGGGCCCAGCAACGAGCTGGAATTGGCAGAGGTGGCAATTGAACGGGAAAAACCGCGCTTGGTGGTGTTGACCCGGCTTCAACCTGAATCTTTTCACCCCAGAGGACACTGATCGGCATGTCGGAGCAACGCGCGGAAAAACAACCAGGCGGTGGCGATGTCACGGGACTGTTGCAGACGCTGCAGCAGCTGAGCCGCCGTATCCTGTCGCGGCTATGGGCGGGACGGCTGGAGCATGACCCTCGGCAGGGTGGTAACGCGGGCAGCGTCGATATCTCCGAGTTGGTGCACGAATATATTGATCAGACACTGGTTGAGCAGAGTGGCCAGGACAGCAGAAGCCCCGGGTCGGAAGTGCTGGAAGCGGTTTCCCGGGAGGATGCGCCAACAGCCGGGCAGAGGACGGGCAGGGCACGGGCCACCGATACCGTCGGTGCCTTCCAGGAGCTGTCCAGTCACCTGAACCAGAAACGCCGCTCTAACGCGGTTCAACCCCAGCTTGCGGAGCAGTTCCGGAGACGTACCTGGAAACACATCCGTGAGGCCGCGAGCTTTGCGCGGGAGGGCAATGGCGAAGCGGCAAGGGTGCATGCGGAGCTGGCCGGCCGCTCCATGGAAGAGGCCTGCCGTTATATGTCGGCAGAGGAGTTCGGGGAGCTCAGGCGCGAAGTGGAAGAGAGTCTGCGGAAAAAAGGCGATAACAGCTGATATTTCCGAGTTGAAGAGGGCGGGTCGGGATCAATGGTGATGGCACTTCTCCTTGATCTTTTTGAGCAGCTTACGGTAGGCCTTGAGCAACCGTTTGGGCCGCCCTTCGTGCTTGCGGGTGATATCGTGAAACCGTTGCTCGTACGCCCGCGCCTTCTTCTCTTTCTCGGGTGAGTCGCAGCCGGCCTGCTGGCCCAGTTTCCTGCAGTGGAGTGCCTCGATCAGCTCCCGGTCCCGTTTGGCAAAGTAGATGTCCTCGTCTGCCATCCCCTTCAAACTGAGCTTCTCTACCAACCCCTGGGTCCCCATGTCGTATACCTCTAACCCAAGTATAACCGATCCTGCAGGTTTTTCGATTACCCCCACCCCAGTTTTGCAGCCATGTAGGTCGGGCACGTTTTTTGTGCCCGACATTTTTACTCAATAAGTCCAGGCAAGAATCTAAAATGTAGGGTGTATCAAGCGGAGCGGATACACCAGGCTAGGTCGCGCTGGTGGATCCGTCGCTGCGCTCCTTGATCCACCCTACCCGTTTGCCCCGGGTTATTGAGAAGCCACCGAGATCAGGATGTCTGACTTTGATTGTAATCACCCTCACCCTGGCCCTCTCCATCAAGAGAGAGGGGATTTAAGCGTTTTGCAAGAGCCTCTGCTGGTTTTTCGATTACCCCCACCCCAGTTTTGCCGCCAGTCCGGAGCTGCGTTCCACCGACCGCCGGCAACCGCTGATCAGGGTCTGGGGACTACTGTGGATGATAACCCGATCGATGGCGCGGGTGATTCCCGTGTAGATCAGCTCCCGGTTGACCACCGGGCTGTTCTCTTCCCAGGGCAGTATCAGCAGCACCTGCCGGAACTCTGATCCCTGGGACTTGTGCACGCTGAGTGCCCAGGCAGGGACATGCCCGGGCAGGCTGCGTACAGGGATGTCCCGGATGCGGTCGTCGGCCAGTCTGAACCAGGCCCGCAGCCGGCCCTGGTCGTCATGCCAGAGCAGGCCGATGTCACCATTGTAGAGCCCGCTTTCGTAATCGTTGACGGTGATCATGACCGGTTTCCCCTGTACCTCATCGCCGGTTTCGGTCAGCCCCCTGGCCGCCAGCCCCTCGGCGATCATGCGGTTGGCCTCCACGGCGCCGAACGGGCCTTGATGCAGGGCGCACAACAGACGCGTCTCTTCCAGCAGCCGGAGTGCCTGTTCCACCCGTTCACACTTCAGGTAGTGGCTGAAGCGTTCGATTGCCCAGTCGATGGCGGACCTGGCCAGTTTGTCCCTGGGGCTCTCTATCCAGCCGGCCTCCGTCCCCTGTGCCCGGGCCAGCTCCAGCGCCGCTGCCCCCTGGCCTGCATTGACCAGTTTCGCCAGTCGGCCGATGCCACTGTCACTTCGGAACCGGTAACTGGTATGGAGAAGGGCGGTGGCGCCGGCCACTGCCGGGGCATCCCTGCTCACCGGCAACAGCGTACCCGGGATACCGCTGAGCCGGCTCAGCTGCTGTGCCTGTGCCGGGCTGTAACGGATGGGCTGACCATGACCGGTGATATCCCCCAGTACGCTGCCGGCTTCCACCGAAGCCAGTTGATCGCGGTCTCCGAGCAGGATGATACGGGCCTGGTCGGGCAATGCATCCAGCAGCCGCGCCATCAGCGAGAGGTCGATCATGGACGCCTCGTCCACCACCAGGCAATCCAGCACCAGGGGGTTGCCGCGATGGTGGCGGAACCCCCTTGGCCCGAAACCGAGCAGCCGGTGAATCGTGGCCGCCTGCTCCGGTATCGCCGCCCGTATCTGGTCGTCGCTGTCGATGCGGTCCTTACTGGCGCGAATGGAGCCGGCCAGTCGCGCAGCGGCCTTGCCGGTCGGGGCAATCAGTCGGATGTGCATCGCCGAGTCCTGCTCCAGCAACAGTGCCAGTACCTTGACTACGGTGGTGGTCTTGCCGGTGCCCGGACCACCGGATATCACTGCAAACCGACGGCTCACCGCCAGGGCGGAGGCCAGTCGCTGCCAGTCTGGCCCCTGCGCGCGACCATTGGCAGGGAACAGCCGCTCCAGACCCTTCTTGAGTCGTTCCTCAGAGAGTGCTTCGGCC
>JAUUYI010000328.1 GCA_030590525.1 Sedimenticola sp.
CGGGTTATTGAGAAGTTACGCCGAGATCGCTTAGGATATTGGTTTCACAAGGAAATTTTCGAAGGAATGGCGTATTGGCGATTACGACTGACTGAGAAAATATTCCTTGTGGGAGTAAAAGACAAGCGAAATCGGTGCAAATTTGTGAGAAATGCGGGTTAAGTCCGAGTCGCTGCTGAGCAGATAAACCTTCTCGTCCAGCGCCCATGTCAGACCGGAGGTTTCATGATCCGTCCTTCATGCCCGGGTCCTGCCCGAGGCTAAAGCGTCGTTGCAGCAGGAGGGCCGTGAGCACTCCTGCCAGGGCGCCGCTGCTGTTGGCCAGAATGTCCCCCAGTTCCCCGTGGCGGTTCAAATACGGTTGGATCAGTTCGATCAGGCTGCCATAGGCGATGCTGGCCAGCAGGGTGGCTGCAAGCGCGTAAATGCTATGACGGCGCAGGCTGAGCAACAGTCCGAGCAGGGCATAAGCCAGAAAATGCTCCAGTTTATCGCTTATCGGCACCTCTGGCAGTGACGTACCGGGGGTTAGCGAGAGCGTGCCAATGATACCTGCCCAGAGCAGGCCCAGTTTGTCACTATGGCAAAGGATCGAGTGCATGAATGGTACTTTTTCTACCCTATAACTTGCGTGACTGTTCAGTATGATCTGGGGTTCACGGCGCCCCCCATTGGGGTTAAACAGGGCCTCTCGACGGGATTAACCGGGTGCTTACGACTCGGGGTTATTTTAGATCCTTTAATCCGTGAGTATCTACCCCTTCCGTAGCCGCATGCTCCAGACGACGTTGTTCTTTTCATTATGTTGTGCTTCTTTTTTCCTTGAATCTTATCTAAACCCAACTAGAATGATCGGATCAGCAGCAATTGTCGTTTAGCGGGAGCGCGCCCGGGTGCCACCCGGTAATGGCATGGCAAGGTAGTAAGCTGCTGACCTGTTTTAGAACAATAACCAACTCAATTTAGAGAAAAAGGAGCCCTGTCCATGATGAGGTCACTCTTCATCGCACCTGACAAGTGCACCGGTTGCCTGCAGTGCGAAATGGCCTGTTCATTTGAGCACGAGGGCGTGTTCAATCCCGCCAGATCCCGTATCAAGGTTTTCACATTCGAACACGAAGGCCGCTTCGTCCCCTACACCTGCACTCAGTGCGATGATGCCTGGTGCAGGAATGCCTGCCCTACGGAGGCGATCGGTATCAATCCCCTGTCTGGCGCAAAAGAGGTCAACGAGGGGCTATGCGTGGGCTGTAAGGTGTGTACCATCGCTTGTCCGTTCGGCACCATCAACTACAACAGCGTCACCGGCAAGGTGATGAAATGTGATCTCTGCGGTGGGGATCCCGCTTGCGCCAAGGCCTGTCCGACCCAGGCGATTACATATGTGGATGCTGATTGGACCGGCTATGACAAAATGCGCGAATGGGCGGAACGCACCGATACCCAGTCCGCGACACAGGCCTGAGAGGGGAGTAAATCATGAGTTGGCAGAAAAAGATCCTGCGCGTAAATCTGACGGAGGGGAACTGCACTTCAGAGCCTCTTAACATGAAGTGGGCCGCCGAATACATGGGGCAACGGGGGCTGGCGACTAAATATCTGGTTGAGGAGATCGACCCCAAGGTCGATCCCCTGGCACCAGAGAATAAACTGATATTTGCCACCGGGCCGTTGACCGGTACCGCGGCATCCACCGGTGCTCGTTATTCGGTAGTTACCAAGGGAGCACTGACCGGCGCCATCGCCTGCTCCAACTCCGGGGGTTATTTTGGCGCTGAACTGAAATTCGCCGGGTGGGACATGGTGATATTCGAAGGCAGGTCGGAGAAACCGGTTTATCTTCATATCTATAATGACCAGGCCGAACTGCTGCCGGCGGATGATCTCTGGGGCAAGAGCGTCTGGGAGACGGACAAGCTGCTCCACAAACGCCACCAGGACCCTCAGTTGCGGGTGGCGGCCATCGGTAAGGCAGGAGAGGAGGGGATTCTGTTTGCTTGCATCGTCAACGATCTGCACCGGGCTGCAGGCCGCTCAGGGGTCGGCACGGTAATGGGTTCCAAGAATCTCAAGGCAGTGGCAATCCGGGGTACCCAGGGGGTTGGGGTAAAGGATCCACAGCGCTTCATGCAGGTGACCATGGAGAAAAAGCAGCTTCTGGCGGAGAACGCTGTTACCGGACAGGGTCTGCCCACTTACGGCACTCAGGTGCTGATGAACGTGATCAACGAAGTGGGTGCACTGCCTACCCGTAATGCCGATGAGGTGCAGTTCGAGGGTGCGTCCAGGATCTCTGGCGAGGCGATGCACGAGCCCCGAGGCAGCGAAGGCAAGCCCAATCTGGTGACAAACCAGGCCTGCTTCGGCTGTACTATCGCCTGCGGTCGTATCGCCAGGGTGGACAAGGAGCACTACACGGTGGTCAACCGGCCGGAATACTGGGGTGCCTCCGGTGGATTGGAGTACGAGAGTGCCTGGTCACTGGGCGCCGATACCGGTATAGACGACCTGGATGCCCTCACTTTCGCCAACTTCATCTGTAATGAACAGGGTTTCGACCCCATCACTTTCGGCGCCACCCTGGCGGCGGCAATGGAGTTGTATCGTATGGGGGTGATCACGGATGCGGATACGGGTGGCATTCCCCTGGAGTTCGGCTCTGCAGAGGCCCTCACCAAAATGGTTGAATTGACGGCCGTGGGCGAGGGTTTTGGCCGGATCCTGGGTCTTGGTTCGAAGCGGATGTGTGAGAAGTATGGCCACCCGGAGCTCTCCATGAGCGTCAAGGGCCAGGAGTTCCCGGCCTACGACCCACGCGGTATCCAGGGGATGGGATTGACCTACGC
>JAUUYI010000384.1 GCA_030590525.1 Sedimenticola sp.
GGCCAGCCGCGAACTCGATGGCAAGGGGGTGTTCAGTATCAGTGGCCGTGGCATCGGCGCTCATCTGGTGATCGACTCTCCCAGCGGGAAACTGGCGGACAGCAGCCTGACGGCAGAGGATCGGGCAGTCGAGGTCTGCCCGGTGGGCGCGATCCTGCCCAAGGGCCGCAGTTATGAGATTCCCATTGGCGAGCGGCTGTATGACCGGCAACCGATCAGCGTGGTGGGTGACGTGGCAACCGCCGCACACCAGGAGAAAGGGGATGAATGAAAAAATCCGCATCGCAACCACTTCCCTGGCCGGCTGTTTTGGTTGCCACATGTCTCTGCTGGATATCGATGAACGGCTGCTGGATCTGATCCAGCTGGTGGAGTTCGACCGATCACCCATCAACGACATAAAACAGGTGGGCCAGGCGGATGTCGGGCTGATCGAGGGCGGCATCGCCAACACGGACAATCTGGAGGTGCTCGAGCAGTTCAGAAGCCACTGCCGGATATTGGTCGCGGTGGGAGCCTGCGCGATCAACGGTGGGGTTCCGGCAATGCGTAACCAGTACAGCGTCAAAGAGTGTCTGGAAGAGTCCTATACCAATTGCATGGGGGTGGAGAACCCTCAGATTCCCAACGACCCGGAGATCCCGCTGTTGCTGAACCAGGTGCATCCGATCCACGAACTGGTGAAGGTGGACTACTTCCTTCCCGGGTGCCCCCCGTCCGGCGATGCGATCTGGACCTTCCTCAACGAACTGATCGAGGGTCGTCCGATCAGCCTCCCCTATACCCAGATCCATTACGATTGAGCGATGATTATGAGCAGCAGACTCGAGACGGCAGAGCAGCCGGAAAAACTGAAACGGATCGTGATCGAACCCCTGACCCGGGTGGAGGGGCACGGCAAGGTTACCCTGTTGCAGGATGAGGAGAATCACATCCGTCAGGCGCGCCTGCACATCGTGGAGTTCAGGGGCTTCGAGAAATTCATCCAGGGTCGTCCCTACTGGGAACTGCCGGTGCTGGTGCAACGGCTCTGCGGCATCTGCCCGGTCAGCCACCACCTGGCCGCTGCCAAGGCGTGTGACATGCTGGTCGGGGTATCCGAGCTGACGCCGACCGCAGAGAAGGTCCGGCGCCTGATGCACTATGGCCAGGTGCTGCAGTCCCACGCCCTCCACTTCTTCCACCTCTCCTCGCCGGATCTGCTGTTCGGTTTCGATGACGCAGTCAGCCACAGAAACATCATCGGTGTCATCGAGGATTACCCCGATATTGCTATCCAGGGGGTACTGCTGCGCAAGTTCGGTCAGGAGGTGATCCGCATCACCGCCGGCAGACGGATACACGGCACCGGTGCCATCCCCGGTGGTGTGAATAAGGCCCTCACCGCGTCCGAGCGGGGCGAGCTGCAACAGCAGGTGGGGCAGATAATCGAGTGGGGCCAGGCGGCGGTCGAGTTGATCCGGCGTATCCATCTGGAGCAACTGGCGTACCACAATGCATTCGCCACCATCGACAGCAGCATGCTGAGCCTGGTGGACGGGGAGGGGGCCTTTGAGCTCTACGATGGCGTCTTGCGGGCCAAGGATAGCCGGGGGGATATCATTCTCGATCAGGTGGCATGCCGGGAATATGGCGCCTATATCCATGAAGAGGTGAAACCCTGGAGCTACATGAAGTTCCCTTACCTCCTCTCCCGCGGCACGGAGGAGGGGTGGTACCGGGTAGGGCCCCTGGCGCGCGTGGCCAACTGTGATCGTTTCACCACACCCCTGGCAGAACGGGAGCGCCTGACCTTCAGCGAGCTGAACCCGGGCCGGCCGGTGCAGGCGACCCTGGCCTATCACTGGGCGCGCATGATCGAGCTGCTGCACTGCGCCGAGGCGATCGA
>JAUUYI010000128.1 GCA_030590525.1 Sedimenticola sp.
CGTTACGTGGAGCCGATCACCATCCACCTCTACTCGGAGGTGTTGCAGCGTTTCCGTCTGGCGGCCCAGGGGAAATGGCCGGGGCGCAAGCCACCCGAGCGCTTGCGCAAACGGTTGGAGAGCCACTTCGATCCACTCCCATTCTTTGGTGAACCCCTGCTCTCCCGGCTGGTGGATACCCATGAGTATCCCCTCTACGCCCTGACTCAGCGCCCCATGGCCATGTACCACTCCTGGGACTCACAGAACGCCTGGTTACGTCAGATACACACTCACAACTACCTGTTTTTGAACCCGATCCTGGCCCGGACCAAGGGCATCGAGGATGGCGACTGGGTGTGGGTGGAGTCGCCTACGGGCAAGGTGCGTTGCATGTGTCGTTACTCGGAGGCGGTAGAGCCGGGCACGGTCTGGACCTGGAATGCCATTGGCAAGGCTGCGGGGGCCTGGGGGCTGTCTGCCCGGGCCAATGAGTCCCAGAAGGGATTTCTGCTGAACCATCTGATCCCGGAAGAGTTACCGCCCTGTGAAGCGGGGGAGAATATGTCCAACTCCGATCCGATCACCGGTCAGGCGGCATGGTTCGACGTACGGGTGAAGGTCTACAAGGCGGGTCCGAGAGAGCCTGCCCAGACCTGGCCCCAGTTCAAACCGATGAAACCGGCGGCCGAAGAGAAAGGCCGGCACCGGCGCTGGCAAGCCTATTTTGCCGGCAGGTTTGGCAAGTAGAGGCGGAGGATGCCGGTGCGTTTGCGAACTGCATCTTATCCAGGAATTTAATCTGAGACCAAAACGTTTGCAGGTTGGTGCTGAGCTTGCGCAGCCCAACACCGAATTTGCACCGAAATGTTGGGCTTCGTTCCTCGGCGCCAACCTGCACTATGCACTTTGGTATCAATGCATTATCCACGAGATCAGGATGTCTGAAGGTAGAGTCGAATGACCCAGTTGGCATTAGTGATAGATCTGAATGTCTGTGTCGGTTGTCACGCCTGCGTCACCAGTTGCAAGGAGTGGAACACCTCCGGCTGGGCCGGGCCGATGCCGGATCAGCGTCCCTATGATGCCGATCCCTGCGGTGTCTTTTTTAACCGGGTGCAGACCTATGAGATCGGTGAGTACCCGAATACCGAGACCTTGCATTTCCCCAAATCCTGCCTGCATTGCGAAGACCCGCCGTGTGTCCCGGTCTGCCCCACGGGGGCCAGTTACAAACGGGAGGACAACGGGGTGGTGCTGGTGGACTACGACAAGTGTATCGGGTGTAAGTATTGCTCCTGGGCCTGCCCCTATGGCGCCCGCGAGTTCGATGAGAAGAACAAGGTGATGAAAAAGTGCACTCTCTGCATCGACCGCATCACCGATATGAGTCTGCCCGAGTCAGAGCGTAAGCCCGCCTGTGTGCTGGCCTGCCCGACCAGCGCCCGCATCTTTGGTGACGTCCACGATCCCGATTCCGAGGCGTCACGGGCGATCCGGGAACAGGGTGGTTACCAGTTGCAGCCGGAGTGGGGGACCGAACCCGCCAACCACTACCTGCCGCGGCGCCGTACTCTGATGCATATCCATCGAGATGAGTTGATCCGGGCCGACAATCCACTGAAGAAGGAAGAGGTAGAACTGCCTTCGGACCAGGAGACCATCGACGATATTGCATGGTAAAGGCAGGGCCAGGGGCCAAGGACCAAGGACCAAGGACCCGGGTTTAGAATGGTTCTGTTTTTTATCTTTTCCTCGGTCCTGTTTTTCCTCGGCCCTAGGTCCTGCTTTTATCCTAGGTCCTTCTAAAACCCGGCTACCACGCGATGCGCGTGCGCCAAAACCCGGACGTGGCTTAACAATTCAAGCGGAGTTCCCCAATGCTTCCTGCATTTTCGGTAATCTTTCTAACCACCCTGATCGGCGTCGGGCAGGGGCTGTTTCTGGCGCTCTATACCGGCCAGGTCTACTCGCTGGCAAAATTGCTGCCGGCCCAGGATAGCCTCTCCTTCTACGCCATCGGCAGTTTCGTGGCCCTGGGATTTCTGGCGGGTGGTCTGCTCGCCTCCTTCTTTCATCTGGGGCACCCGGAGCGGGCCTGGCGGGCGGCCAGTCAGTGGCGCACCTCCTGGCTTTCCCGGGAGGTGATCGTGTTGCCGATCTTCATGTCGCTGGTGGCGCTCTACGGGTTAGTGCATTATGTGGGTTGGACCACCCCCATGTTTACCATATCCGGGACCTTGCCGGTGGATTTCACCCTGCTGGTGGGTTTCATCGCCAGCGTGGCCGCGTTTGCCCTCTTCATCTGTACCGCCATGATCTATGCCGGCGTCCGCTTTGTCCACGAGTGGCACACCTGGCTGACGGTGGCTAACTACCTGTTGATCGGTCTGGCATCAGGGTTCATGCTGGCTGCCGCTTTCTCTGCCTATAGCAGCGTACCGCTTGTTGGATTCTTCGGCATCTGGGCCGTCGTCTTTACTCTGATAGCGCTGATCACCCGTGTCACCTCGCTGATTCGCAACCGCACCTTGCGCCATAAGTTCAATTTGAAGAGTGCCATCGGTGTGCGCCATAGCAACATACAACAGAAGGCACAAGGTTTCATGGGCGAGTCGTTCAACACCCGTGAGTTCTTCCACCATAAGTCGGAAGGGGTGGTGAGGACGATTCGCTATCTGTTTCTGCTGCTGGTGTTTCTGGTTCCGGTAGTTCTGATCATCAGCTCTTACCTGATGCAATCCACCAACCTGCCGATCGTTGCCTTCCTGGTTCAGTACCTGGGGTTGATGCTGGAGCGCTGGTATTTCTTTGCGGAAGCGAATCACCCGCAGAATCTCTATTATCAGACGAAGTCCTGAGGATTGTGCATCCGACCTGAAAAAGCGGAAGTTCTCATCCTGCGTTAAAGCCAGTCATAGCCACGCGGCATCCCACAACGGGTAGTTGCCGACATCTTTCACCAGTCCTCGCCGCAGAGAATTGGCGACGATATAACGCGCGATCTGGCGTACATCCTCATCCTTGCAGCGCAGATAGTTGCCCAGGCCGGCGACGAAGGACTGGTCGGTGAGCAGGGTGCCGAGCTGACGCCGGTGGAAAGGCCGCGACAGCAGACGCCCGAGTAGCAGCTCCCGGGTGGTTGCCGGGTCCAGGAGATCCGGTCCCAGGCGGCTGAGAAACTATTCTTTGTGGAATCAAGAAACAAGCGAGATCAAGCATAATTTATGAAAGATTCGGGCTAAATGGGTTAGCATAAAAAAACTGCACTTGTACGCAACTGACCCCAATCATGAAAAGGCCTGAACTTCTTTCCCCTGCCGGTACCCTGAGGAACATGCGCTACGCCTTTGCCTATGGGGCGGATGCGGTCTATGCCGGTATGCCCCGCTACAGCCTGCGGGTGCGCAACAACGACTTTATGGAACAGACTCTGCATCGTGGTATCGAAGAGGCCCATGCGGGTGGCGGTCTTTTCTATCTCGCCTGCAATCTGATGCCGCACAGCGCCAAGCTGAAGACTTTCATGGCCGATATTGCGCCCATCGTGGCGATGGGGCCGGATGCCCTGATCATGTCGGACCCGGGCCTGATCATGCTGGTCCGGGAACGCTGGCCGGAGATACCCCTACATCTATCGGTTCAGGCCAATACGGTCAATGCCGCAGCAGTCCGGTTCTGGCAGCAGGTGGGAGTGAGCCGGGTAATCCTCTCCCGGGAACTGTCCCTGGATGAGGTGGATGAGATCCGCCAGCAGTGCCCCGATATGGAGCTGGAAGTGTTTGTGCATGGCGCCCTCTGCATCGCCTACTCGGGTCGTTGCCTGCTCTCTGGTTACTTTAATCACCGGGATGCCAACCAGGGTAGTTGTACCAACTCCTGCCGCTGGGAGTACCGCCTGGGAACGGGGGAGGGGGAGGCAACTACCGGTGTTTATGAGCCCCGGCACCATCCGGCCGCCGATCAGCCCTACCTGCTGGAAGAGCGGGAGCGCCCCGGGGAATTCATGCCCATCTTCGAGGACGAGCAGGGTACCTACATCATGAATTCCAAAGACCTGCGGGCAGTGGAGCACGTGCAGCGTCTGGTGCAGATCGGGGTCGATTGCCTCAAGATCGAGGGTCGGACCAAGTCCCACTATTACACCGCCCGTACGACTCAGGTCTATCGCTGGGCGATCGACGACGCGGTGGCCGGTCGCCCGTTCCGGCCAGAGCTGATGTCAGCGCTCGAGGGGCTCGCCAGCCGCGGTTACACCGATGGGTTCTACCAGCGCCATGAGACCCATGAACTGCAAAGCTACCGGGATGGCTCGTCCCGCAGCACCCGCCAGCAGTTTGTCGCCGAAGTGACGGCGTATGATCCGGTTACCCGGCACCTGAAACTGGAGGTAAAGAACAAGTTTGCCGTGGGTGATCAGCTCGAGTTGCTGACCCCGGAGGGGAACTGTCGGTTTAGGCTGGAGATGATGGATGACCTGGAAGGCAACCCAATGCAGGAGGCGCCGGGAGGGGGCTATCGGGTGAAGATCACAGCCCCGGTGGATGTCCCTCAGATGGGCCTTCTGGTAAAGGATCTCTGATGCCTGATCCGGGTCATCGGATCCAGTCGATCAGGTGTTGCTCCGGCTCATCCGCCTCCAGTTCACTTACCGCCCGGCCACAAATTCCGTTGCCGGATGTGGCTACCGTCGCCGGGTCTCTTGAGACCAGGGGGTGCCAGCCGGGAAGTGGTTTGCCCTCTGCCAGCAATCGGTAGGCACAAGTGCTTGGGAGCCAGTAGGGGGTTTCCAGTATCTCGAGGGTGACGGTGCAGCATTCGGGGACATTGATCGAGCGGTTGGGATAGTCGTTGCAGCGGCCGGTCGTCTGGTCCAGGTATCGGCAGCAGATATTAGTGTAAAAAATGTCCCGGGTCTCGCTGTCCTCGAAGCGGAGCAGGCAGCACTTGGCGCAGCCATCGCACAGGGCCTCCCACTCCGACTGGCTCAGTTCAGTCAGGTGTTTGGTTTTCCAGAATTCGTAATGTGGTTCCACTGTATAACCCCTTAGTTTTGAAGCTTTTCTATGCACAAGTTGCGTCAATCATAGGATTCTGTTGAAAAGAGTGTTTTTCTATCAATCACTTAGGCGATTATAAGGGCATATCATGTTGATTTGAATAGATTGTTTCATTTTGAGTAATAAATGGACAATTTGACAGAGATGTTGCAGTTACGGGGGGGCGGTCGATATTTTCAGGGTTTTTCCACAAAGTTATACACAGGAAATGTGGAAAACATTGCAGGTGAAGGTAGGAATCTGGGGTAGACTCCCAGCAATATTTACCGCGTCTGGTTTGCTGCCGATGTCTACATTTTTTTATATGCCTTCACCGCTGGGTACCCTGGGTATCAAGCTCTGTGCCGAAGGCCTTCAGGAGATCGAACTTTTCTGTGAGGTAGATTGCAACCCGGACCCGGCAACAGTCCCGGAATCGGAGGTGAGATGGCAGCTGGATGCCTACTTTCAGGAGAGTGATTTTCGTTTCTCCCTGCCGCTGCATCTCTCCGGTACCGAATTCCAGCAGCGGGTGTGGCGGCGGCTGTGCAGAATCAAACCAGGGGAGGTGCGCACCTATGGGGAGATAGCGCGGGATCTGGGCAGCAGCCCCCGGGCGGTCGGCAATGCCTGCCGCAGGAATCCGGTCCCCGTCGTGGTGCCCTGTCATCGGGTGGTCGGGGCAACCGGTATTGGTGGTTATTCTGGCGCTACAGAAGGCGGGAAGCTGGATGTAAAACGCTGGCTGCTGGCCTATGAGGGTGTGCACTTGTGACGGGGCCTGTGGTGCAGGATGAGGCCGTGATCGAGCGCTTCAGCGATGCCCTCTGGATGGAACGGGGACTGAGCCGAAATACCCTCTCCGCCTACCAGAGTGATCTGCGGAAATTGGCCCGCTGGCTGGAGCAGACCCATGGCCATGCCCTGTTGCAGGTGCGGCGGGAGGAGCTGCTGGCGTACCTGGCGCAACAATCCATCAAAGGCCGGAAACCCCGCTCCACTGCACGCCTGCTCTCCTGCCTGCGGCAGTTTTATCAATATGCTCTGCGGGAGAGTTGGATACGAAAGGATCCCACTGCTCTCATCGATGCCCCTAAACTGGGTCGGCCTCTGCCCAAATCTCTCACTGAACGGGAGGTGGAGGCACTGCTGGATGCGCCGGATACGGTAGACCCGGAAGGGTTCCGTGACCGAGTGATGCTGGAGGTGCTCTATGCAACCGGATTGCGGGTATCGGAGCTGGTGGGGTTGCGCCAGGATCAGCTGGGTCTCAATCAAGGTCTGGTGCGCATTACCGGCAAAGGCGGCAAGGAGCGCCTGGTTCCCCTGGGGGAGGAAGCCCTGGACTGGTTGAGTCGTTTTTTCCGCGGCGCACGTGGCGCACTGCTTGGTGCCCGACCCTGTGAGGCAGTGTTTCCCACCCGTCGTGGGGCAGGAATGACCCGTCAGGCTTTCTGGTACCGGATCAAGAAGCACGCCCTCACCGCGGGTATCGCCAAACCCCTCTCCCCTCACAC
>JAUUYI010000361.1 GCA_030590525.1 Sedimenticola sp.
CGGTTTGCTCCTCCTGGTACAGGATATAGGGCCTGTGCAATGTAGGTGCGAATTTATTCGCACTCGGCCGAATGAATTCGGCCCTACAGCGTGGATCCGACGCAGGGATCTGAACGGTTACCATTATTTTGGGGCAGGAGGAGCTAACCGCCCACCCCCTTTTCTATAATTTCTGGATTGATTCTGTCTGTAGCGTAGGATAGGCGGTGAGGGACGAGCCACATCGATTGCTAACGTTTACCCTCAGAGGCCAAGGGTCATTACTTTGAACATCGATACACTGCTGCACGCACGCTGGATCATCCCGGTAGTCCCGGATGGAGCGGTGCTGGATCACCATGCCATCGCCATCGATGGCGGGCGCATCCGGGAGATTCTCCCTTCGGCCGAAGCGCGCCAGCGATACCGGCCGGTCAATGACCAGGCGTTCCCCGACCACGCCCTCATCCCGGGGCTGATCAATGCCCACACCCATGCCGCCATGTCCCTGTTGCGGGGTCTGTCTGACGACCTGCCCTTGATGACCTGGCTGAACGAATACATCTGGCCGGCTGAAAAACGCTGGGTCAGCGAAGAGTTCGTGGCCGATGGGACACGCCTGGCGGTGGCGGAGATGCTGCGAGGGGGGGTCACCTGCTTTAACGATATGTACTTCTTCCCCGATCAGACCGGCCGGGTCGCCGCAGCAGCAGGCATGCGCGCGGTGGTAGGGCTGATCCTGATCGACTTCCCTTCCGCCTGGGCGGAGGGGCCCGATGACTATCTGCGCCGGGGGCTGGAGGTGCACGATCAGTTCCGCCATGATGCACTGATCTCCACTGCTTTTTCCCCTCACGCCCCTTACACCGTATCGGACCAGCCACTGGAACGGATCCGAGTACTGGCAGACGAACTGGAGATACCGATTCACATGCATCTGCATGAGACCCGGGATGAGGTGCAACAGGGGCTCAGCCAGTATGGAGTGCGCCCACTCGAGCGGCTCACCCGCATGGGACTCGTCTCCCCCTCGCTGATCGCTGTACACATGACCCAACTCGAACCGGAAGAGATGGCACTGTTCGCAGAGAGTGGGGCCAGTGTCATACACTGTCCGGAATCCAACTTGAAGCTGGCCTCCGGTTTCTGCCCGGTGGCGGCACTCGCGGCCGCCGGCATCAACGTAGCCCTGGGTACCGACGGGGCGGCCAGCAACAACGACCTGGACATGTTCAGCGAGATGCGCACCGCCGCCCTGCTGGCCAAAGGGGTGGCCAGGGATGCCAGTGCCCTGCCGGCGGCCAAAGCCCTGCGCATGGCCACGCTGAACGGGGCTATGGCCCTGGGAATCGCCGCCGAAACCGGCTCCCTGGAAGCGGATAAAGCAGCCGATATCACAGCCATCGACCTGGGTGGCCTGGAGAGCCAGCCACTTTATCATCCCCTCTCCCAGCTGGTATATGCCACTGGGCGAGACAAAGTGACTGACGTCTGGGTGGCCGGCAGGCAATTATTGAGAGAAAAACAGCTGCTCACCCTGGACAGCGATGAGATCCTCTCCCGCGTCAGTGAGTGGCGAGACCGGATCGCACCCAAAAAAAACCGAATCGACCATCCAACTAGAGGCCTTTCACCATGCGCAGACTAATCCTGATTCTCCTGTTCGCCACTCTCTCCCCATCGTTGCAGGCCGAAAATCCTCTGACCCCGGCGGACTCACCAATCCTGATCTATCAGGGGGGTGGAGACTACGAGGAGATCAAATCCAACCTGGAGGAGGCCATCACCGGCCGAGGCATAGTGGTAACCAACACCCTGCACATCAGCCGGATGCTGGAACGCACCGCCAGCGACACCGGGCTGAGCACGAAGATCTACGCACAGGCGGAATCCCTGGAGTTCTGCAGCATTCTCTTGTCCTACAAGATGTCACTGGCCCACCCCGCCAACATGGCGACCTGCCCCCTCACCATCAGCATCTACCAGAAGGCAGGCGACGAAGCGCATACCTACCTCGCCTTCCGCCGTCCGCGCCTGCTGGGTAAATCGGCCGACGTAGAGAAAGCGATCACCCGACTGCTGGGGGGTATCGTCGAAGAGGCGCTGGAATGATATCCGGAAGCGGAGTGGGAGAAAGCGGCGCGCGGCAGTGAACTCATACCGGCCGAAACCGAGTGGCTGACCACGACCGACCTCATCGAGACGTTGCAAAATGCGCTCAGCGTCGCGCAGATTGCCAATCCATTTTTGACCCGCGCCTATCCTCTTCAGAGAGCAACTGTGAGCTGCGCCCCCAAGGCACCAGATAATGAAATATCCTGTTTTCTATGTGTCCAGCGGGCTGCGTACCGTAACCCCCGGTGTGTTCAGGACATGGGTATAGATCATGGTGGTCGAGACATCCGCATGCCCAAGCAACTCCTGTACCGTGCGGATATCGTGACCACTCTCCAGCAGATGGGTCGCAAATGAATGCCTCAATGAATGGCAGTTTACCCGCTTGTGGATCC
>JAUUYI010000360.1 GCA_030590525.1 Sedimenticola sp.
GGCCACCACAGAGATATCATGGGTAATGAAGAGATAAGAGAGCCCATACTCGCCCTGCAGGTCTTTCAGCAGATTCAATATCTGTGCCTGCACCGAGACATCAAGGGCACTGGTGGGCTCGTCGCAGACGATGAAACGGGGCCGGACCGCCAGAGCACGAGCGACGCAGATGCGCTGCCGCTGCCCGCCGGAGAACTCGTGAGGATAGCGCTGGGCCGCCTCGATCGGCAGGCCCACGTGCTCCAGCAGATCCAGCACCCGCTCGTGACGTGCCGTTGCCGCGACGCCCTGGGCCTGCATCCCTTCGGCGATAATCTCTCCTACCAGCATGCGTGGATTCATGGAGGCTGCCGGGTCCTGAAAAATGATCTGCAGCTCCGAGCGGCGCCGACGCAACGCCTCGCCCCGCAACCGGGTCAGCTCCTCGCCGTCAAAACGGACAGTGCCGGCAGTGGGCCGGATCAGCTGCAGCAGCCCCTTCCCGACCGTAGTCTTACCACAGCCCGATTCGCCCACCAGTGCCATGGTGCGACCGGCAGCAATGGAGATGTCGACCCCATCCACCGCTTTGATCTGTCCAACCACGCGCCGGAACAGGCCCTTGTGGATTGGGAAATAGACCTTCAGCCCCTCCAGTTCCAGCAACGGTTCCTCATCCCCCCCGCTGGCGCGGGATTCGTCCAGAGGCTCGTCTGCCGGCGTCATCATCGCCTGCACCTGCCCGTGCAAATGGCAGCGCATGCCCTGCTCCGGGCCGGTTTCAGTCCAGGGGGGAACCTCCCGGGTGCAGATATCCATGGCATGATCGCACCGCTCCAGAAACCGGCAGTTGTGGAACACCTGGTTAAGATCGGGCACTGAACCGTGGATCACTGCCAGTCGCCGGCCCCGCTTGCCGCTGCTGGGGAGCGATTCGAACAATTTCTGGCTGTAGGGATGTGCCGCATGCCCGAAGAAACGCTGGGTAGGAGCCACCTCCAGGATCTCGCCCGCGTACATGACCGCTACCTGGTCTGCAACCTCTGCCACTACACCGAGATCGTGAGTGATGAGCAGGATCGCCATGCCGGAGTGCTGCTGGAGTTCTTTCAGCAGGGTCAGCACCTGGGCCTGGATGGTGACATCCAAGGCGGTGGTGGGCTCGTCCGCGATCAGAAGGTCCGGGCGGCCAGCCAGTGCCATGGCGATCATCACGCGCTGTTTCATACCGCCGGAAAGCTGATGGGGATATTCCCGGGCGCGCTGGGCTGGATCGGGTATACCCACGGAATCCAGCAGTTCTACCACTCGGCCCTGGATATTCCCCTTGCTGGCAGGGTCGTGGATCCGCACCGCCTCACCGATCTGTACTCCCACTTGCAACACCGGATTGAGGGAGGTCATCGGTTCCTGGAAAATCATCCCCATACGGCCGCCCCGCTCGGATCGCATGGCGTTCTCCGGCAGGTCCAGCAGACTGATACCACCCAGGTGGACATGACCGGCCACTATCCTCCCCGACGAAGGCAGCAGGCGCATCACCGACAGCGCCAGCATCGACTTGCCACAGCCCGATTCCCCAAGCAGGGCAAAAGTCTCCCCCCGGCGGATCTCCAGGTCGACGCCATCCACTGCCCGCACCGGCCGGTTTCCGTCCCCCAGCCTGGTCTTGAGCCCCTCAATGCGTAACAGCGTATCGTTCATACAGTCAGCCGTATCCTTTTTCGGAACTCCATATAGATTCATTCCCGAATTAACAAATTTGCCACGGATCAACGCGGATGTAACGCGGAGTGTATTTATCGTGACACCGCAGAGCGATGTCACCAGGTCTTCTGCCTTCTGCCTTCTGTTTTCTGCCTTCTGAGGCTCTTGCAAAACGCCCCCTCTCCCCCCGGGAGAGGGTTGGGGTGAGGGAATCAAAAGAGATAACGCTTTGATTTTAATCACCCTCACCCTAGCCCTCTCCCTCAAGGGAGAGGGGATTTAAGAGTTTTGCAAGAGCCTCTTCTGTCTTCTGCCTTCTTGTCTCCTGTCTTCTGTCCTCTGTCTTCTGTCCTCTGTCACCGCCGCAGACGCGGGTCGAAGGCGTCGCGCACCACGTCGGAAAACAGGTTGGCTGAGAGCACCAGGGTGAACATGAAGATCATGGCCGCGGTGAGAGACCACCAGACCACTGGCTCGCGGGCCATCTCCAGGCGGGCACTGTTGATCATGTTGCCCCAGCTGTTCATAGTCGGATCAACCCCGATGTTGACGTAGGAGAGCACCGCCTCCGCCAGCACCAGCCCGGAGAAGTCCAGCACCACCGTAATCAGCACGATGTGCAGCACATTGGGCAGGATGTGGCGGAGGATGATCTGCAGATGACCGACGCCGAAGGCGCTGGCCGCTTGCACATAATCAACCTCCCGCAGTTTCATGGACTCCCCCCGCAGCAAGCGGCAGAGCCCGGTCCAGCTGGTCACCCCGAGGATGAGACAGAGAAACAGCAGCCGCAGGTCCGCCCGCTCCACCAGAC
>JAUUYI010000117.1 GCA_030590525.1 Sedimenticola sp.
ATCTGCGACTGGCCAGCCACTACTGTGACCGGCTGCAACTGCTGCTGGACGGGAAGACCCTGGTGGTGGGAAAACCGGCACAGGTACTGACCCCCTGCAACCTGGAGCGTGCCTATGGTATCATTTTGAACCCCCGCAGCCGCTCCATGAGAGATGCTTTTGCTCTGACCTGGAAGATAAAACCCTGATAACGCTCAAAAGCGGCGGCTTACTGTTGGAGTGACTATATCCGTAATGATAGTAGGGTATAAGGCGAATAAGGAAGTGTATATTGCTATTTACCTTGAAATCATATATACGAAAACCTAATAAAAAATATAAGGGGTTGGCACCATGATTATCTTTATTCAGGATCTTTCTGATTCGACCACTCGGGCAGAACTGAATACATTCATTACCCAGGATCTCAACCGTGCCCAGCTGATTCCATTTCTCAAGCGGGGAAAGCTGGAAATGAGTGACATCATCAGGATCAAGGATCTGGATACTGGCAAGGTTGAGTATCATGGTTTGGCCTATATAGACGATGCCATGGAGGGGGAAACGTTGGTCAAGCATCTCAACGGCTGCCGGTTAAGCGGAAAAACCATGAAGGTTCGGGAATATTTTCCGCGCAACCACCGGGAAAGAAGAGTGAGCCCCGAGAAAGAGCAGCTGGCAATCGTCGACCGGCGCCGGCTGGATCGGCGCAGAAAAAATCTGCGGATAGAAACCCTCTATGGGTCACAACCAGATAGCGCACAGCCCGCTGCCTGAGAAACCTCCCCCGTAAACACACCTTTAGGGCTCGCGCCAAAATAAGTTTACATTTATGGGTGTCGAGATGCATCTCTCACAAGGCGCGAAAACGCAAAAATATAGATATATTTCAAGTTTTCGAAACACAGTGAGAGATGATAGATCGGCGACCAGAAATGTGAAATTATTTGGAAGCGAGCCCTTACTTCCTGGTGCAGGATCTGCCTCATCCTTGAAGCAGAATGGCCCGGTAGTGCCTGGCCGCCCCCATCATCAAGAATGCGGGGGGGTGGCCGATAACCTGTTACCTGCCCATTGATCCGACGAATTCTCGGTACAGGCAGATCAGCTCACCCACGCCATTGAAACATTGCTGAAGTTTTAAAAAATGCGCACAGCCTTACAGACACCCGCTCCCTTGATCAAGACAAGAGGGACTCCCCGGAAAAAAGCACTGATCGGCGATAACGGGACCACGAACCGGATCATACTCAAACACCTGCTGGAACAAAATGGATATCAGGTATTACAGGCGGAGAATGGCATTCAACTCCTGAAGCTGTTTGAGTCAGAACACCCGGATATCATATTCATGGACCTTCAGATGCCGGTTATGGATGGCTATGACACAGCATTGAGAATCCGCGAGTTGGAGGGCCAGACTTCGATCCCTATCATCTTTCTCACCAGCCTGACGGACGAGCACTCACTGACCCGTTGTATTGAAGTTGGGGGTGATGACTTCCTTACCAAACCATTCAGCCCCGTCCTCCTCAAGGCAAAGCTCCTCACCATGCAGCGATTAGGCTGCCTGCACAATCAGATTGGCGCCCTGTACAATAGAATGAAACAGGACGAGGCCGCTGCAGAAAGTCTCTTCAGCGGTGCCGTGGTTGCCGACAATGTGGCGATGGACGAGGTCAAAAGCCTGCTTCGCCCAGCTGATATTTTCAGTGGTGATGTGCTTCTCACCACCCATTCTCCTTCCGGCAATCTAAACCTGATCCTGGGAGATTTTACCGGACATGGACTGGCTTCCGCACTCGGTGCCCTGCCCGCTTCGGAGGTGTTCAGGGCAATGACCGGCAAGGGGTTTGCGCCGCATCAGATTCTGGCCGGGATCAACCAGAAACTCCACTCTCTGATGCCCACTGCAATGTTCTTTGCGGTGCAGTTCGTCTCCATCGACCCATCCCTGGAAAAAATCACAGTATGTAATTGTGGTATGCCGGATATTCTGCTCCTGGACGGCCACAACGGGACAATCCGACAACGTTTCAAGTCGCGCTCCCTGCCACTCGGTATCACCCCGGAGATCGATTTTCAGTCAGCCAGGAAACAGTGTCGTATTCAACCGGGTGACCGACTCCTTCTGGCCAGCGACGGGGTGACCGAGGCACGGAACGTGGACGGTGAATATTTCGGCCAGGCACGTCTGGAGCAGGCCATCAGGGAGGGCCAGCAGAGTGGCGATATATTGGGCCGGATCGAAGAGACTCTCGACGCCTTCTGTGGTAATGCACCCCAGGATGACGATATCAGCCTGGCAGAGATCCCCTGCCTGCCCGGTATTCTTCCCCAGTGGAGTAACCTTCCTGGCAACAGGAGCATCTCAGTTGTTCCGCAAGAAGAGAGCCAAGGAAGGGAAGAGGATGCTTTGACCTTCTCGTTGAGCCTCGCCGGGCAGCGCCTGCGTCAGATTGATCCGATACCACTGATCATCAATCAGCTCCAGGAACTGGAGCAGCTGCAGGGCAATCGACGGATACTGTTTACCATTCTTACCGAGATGTATATCAACGCCCTGGATCACGGAGTATTGGAACTGAACTCAAATCTAAAGCAGTCTGCGGAGGGATTCAGCGCCTATTTCAAGGAACGGAACAAGCGACTGAACGCACTACAGGATGGCTCGATCTCGATCCGGATCGAGATCGAGTCAGGCATCACCAGCGGTAAGATCACAATCACCGTAAAAGACAGTGGGAATGGCTTTGATACCTCGCCATTCGAAAACGGATACGCCCCACAGAATGATCATTTTTCAGGGCGTGGGATCCTGTTGCTGCACTCTTTGTGCAAATCGGTTCGTTTCCATCCGCCGGGAAACAGCGTGGAGGCAGTGTTCTGCTGGAGCAGATCCGCCGCGGGCGGATCCTGACATACCCCATTGGAATGTAAGGGCCTCGGTAAAAAATGCAAGCCAGGCTGTTCCACTCCTGTTCTGTCTCGACTATAATAGAACGTGAGCAGAACTTCCGGATCCGAATATGAACCATCCATTGACCCGACGCCAGCAGGCGATCTATGAATATCTCCAGCAGCATGGTGACCGGTTTGAGCACCCGCCGACGCTGGATGAACTCTGTGCCGCTTTGGGCCTGAGTTCCAAGGGCTCGCTTCACAAACAGATTCAGGCCTTGGTCGAAGCAGGACTGGTAGAACCGATGAACCACCAGCGACGGGGCATACGGCTCACTGAGGCGGTCGAACAGGCAGACGACACCCTGCCACTGCTGGGCTATATTGCAGCCGGCAGCCCGATCGAGGCCGTCGAACAACAGGAACGATTTCAAGTACCCGACTGGATGCGTACCAACGGACGCTGTTATGTGCTGCAGGTTAAAGGGGAGTCGATGATCGAGGAAGGCATCCTGGATGGTGATCACATCGTTATCGAACAGCGTAACCACGCCCGCAATGGTGAGATCGTAGTGGCACTGGTGGATGGTACCGACGCCACTCTGAAGCGCATCGAGCAGAGACCGGGAAGCGTCATCCTGCACCCCGCCAACGCCAGCATGAAACCCATGCAGTTTTCACCGGATCAGGTTCAAATTCAAGGGGTACTGGTAGGCCAGATGAGGCGCTACCATTGAGCAGCAGGTTGGGCTCCCCCAGTCAGGAAGTACCGCATGAAGAGATTACTCACCCTGTTGCTGGCCAGTGGTCTGCTGGCCGGTCGAGGTGTATCCGGGGCCGAGATACTGGCCAGCATATACCCGGCTACCCCCCCTGCCAGCCAGCCATTTCAACTCATCCTGGAAGCAGCCGAAACCCCGAACGGTGAGCCGGACTTCCGTGTCCTGAACCAGGACTTCGAGATACTGCACCGTTCCCGAAGCCTGCGCACACACAGCAGGAACGGAGAGATCAGTCGCCAGATAAGCTGGCGCCTCACCCTGCTGGAGCAGTCAGGCAGAGCGAATGGGATCCCACCCATCCCATTCGGCAATGACCTCAGCAACCCGGTACCATTCAGCCGCCAACAGGCTGCCACACCCCGAGAACCATCCCCCCGGTCCGATTCAACGGCCACTTTTGCGCGAACCAGCAGACCACCGCCACAGCAACCACCCGAGGCAGAAACGTTGCCGGATGTGGCATCACAGCCGGATAGAAGAGCCCCCGTTTCGGCACAGAAAGAGCTCGACCGGCCTACCTGGGCTCTGCTGCTGGCGGCCATCCCCGGTGTCGTGCTGCTTCTGATCTGGTGGCAGCGGCGCCGGCACCGTCAATCATCACAAAAAACCCCTGACACAACGCCGAAAGAGGGTATATCCAGCGAAGGAGAGGCGCTACATCAGGCTTGCCGCGCCAACGATGCGGAGGCGGCAGCCCGGGCACTCAACCAGTGGGCGGCCCGGCGCTGGCCTGACTCTCCCCCTTCCAGCATCGGTCCTCTGGCCAGGCGCTTTGCCGGTACCGACGTAGAAGTGGAGATACGCAAGCTGGGGCAGGTCCTTTACTCTCCGGATGAAAAGAGCTGGCAGGGTTCCCTGTTGTGGCAGGTGATAAAAGAGCTGATCATCCGCGACTCCAGACAGGCAGCAAAAATGTAGGATTGGGATAGACCGGGATGCCTGCAAATTATTGTTAATCTACCCTACCCGGTTGCAAGCAGTGCATCCAGCTCCCTGATGACCTCCAGCAGATGAACCGTTTCCTGCTCCATCTCCTGCTCCAGGAACCACATCTCCGCCAGGGGTGCAATATCACTCCTGGATGGCAGCGGAAGACCTTGGTCGATCAGTACACCGAGCTGCGGCACAAAAACCCACTGCAGCCATTGTTGAAACTGCAGGGTGTCGTAACAGAATGGCACCTGGCTCGCCAGTGCCTCGGAGGATGGCGCCTTATCGGTCCAGTGGCCAATACCGCGCATTTCCTGCTCCATTTCACTGAGCTTGCAGGAGAGTTGTTCGCGAATAGGTTGCATCCTGTGATTCTGGACCAGGAATGCTAGTGGATCAACATCGGCCCGTTTTACTCTACTTTGCCAGATCAACGGGAATGCAGGGGCAGCAGGCCGGCCTATCGACTAAACCCAACAGTCTCCTGATGATTGTTTCTGTGATATAAAGCCCTGATCGATCTTAGGGCCTCGGAAAAAGCTATGATCAATCCTCTCTGGAAACCGCGCCAGGAACTGCTCGAAAATGCGAATATGACCACCTTCCGTTACCGGGCAACCAGCGTTGTCGGACGGAACATCCCTGACTACCGGGCACTCTACCAATGGTCCCTGGAAGAACCTGAGGCCTTCTGGCGCCTGATTTGGGATGACGCCGGCGTGATCGCCTCGACCCGGGGGGAACCGGTACTCCTGAATGGTGACCAAATGCCCGGTGCCCGCTGGTTTCCTAACGCCCGTCTCAACTTTGCTGAAAACCTCCTGCAACGGCAGGATGACCAGGATGCCATCGTTTTCTGGGGAGAAGAGCGGGTTCGACGACGCCTGAGTGGTCGGGAACTCCAGCAACAGGTATCCCGCCTCGCGCAGGCACTCCAGGCCATGGGCATCAGCGAAGGGGATCGGATCGCCGGCTACCTGCCCAACATGCCGGAAGCAGTGATCGCCATGCTTGCCACCACCAGTCTGGGAGCGATCTGGTCCTCCTGTTCTCCGGATTTCGGGGTTGATGGCGTCGTTGACCGATTCAGCCAGATCGAACCCCGACTGTTGTTCGCCGCCGATGGCTACTTCTATAATGGGCGTCGTTACGAGCGCCTGGAGCAAGTCACCGCCATCCAGAACGCGATCCCTTCCATCGAAAAAGCAGTCATCGTCCCCTATACTCAGACCGCCCCTCTCCCTGACACTCCTGGCAAAACGGTTTCCTTCGACGGTTTCATCCGGCCTTTTACTGCAGGCCCGATCGCGTTCAACCGACTGCCGTTCGATCACCCGCTCTACATCATGTTCTCTTCCGGCACCACCGGAAAGCCGAAATGCATCGTACACGGTGCCGGAGGCACCCTGCTACAGCACCTGAAGGAGCTTCGCCTCCACACCGACGTACATCCAGGGGACCGCCTTTTCTATTACACCACCTGTGGCTGGATGATGTGGAACTGGCTGGTATCAGGGCTTGCCGCCGGTGCCACCCTGCTGCTCTACGATGGCGCTCCGTTCCACTCGGACGGCAACATCCTGTTCGACTATGCGGATGCGGAAGGGATGACTCAGTTCGGCACCTCGGCAAAATATATCGACGCTTTGAAAAAGGCCGGGCTCAGCCCAGGCCGGAATCATCGACTCTACGAGCTCCGAACCCTCTGCTCTACCGGTTCCCCACTGCTGCCCGAGGCGTTCGATTATGTCTATGCAGAGATCAAGCAGGATCTCTGTCTCGCCTCCATCTCGGGCGGCACCGACATTATCTCCTGCTTCGCCCTCGGCAACCCTACCCTGCCCGTCTATCGGGGGGAGTTGCAGTGTCGGGGTCTGGGTATGGCCGTGGAGGTATGGGACGACAAGGGGCAGCCGCTGCATGGCAAGAAAGGTGAACTGGTCTGCACTACCCCTTTCCCCTCTATGCCGGTAAGCTTCTGGAACGACCCGGACGGGAAGAGATATCACAGCGCTTACTTCGAGCGCTTTTCCAACGTCTGGTGCCATGGCGACTATGTGGCATTGACGGAGCACGATGGCCTGATTTTCTATGGTCGCTCGGACACGGTCCTCAACCCGGGGGGCGTACGCATTGGCACTGCCGAAA
>JAUUYI010000009.1 GCA_030590525.1 Sedimenticola sp.
ATCGATTGACTCCCCAGGGCGGCCCTGATCGGATAGAAAAGCCATCGAACTAACGAGGAGGAGCCCGTTTGAGTCAGATCTTTCTGATCGAGTGAGGCGAATAGTGATTCATATTCACCTGAATCGATCCAGAAATCCGGCCAAACGGGCTTCTTCAAGGTAGATTCATCCTAAGTTTGACAAGTTCCTAAGTATCTTTCCCAGCCTATGCTACTTTCTTCCATTGCTATCATTGCCGGCTTCGCCATTCTGGTATGGGGTGCCGGTCGCTTCGTGGCGGGTGCCGCTGCACTGGCACGCAATCTGGGCGTCTCACCCATGTTGATCGGGCTGACCATCGTCGGCTTCGGCACTTCGGCACCAGAGATCCTGGTCTCTGCCGTCGCCTCGCTTCAGGGTAATACCGGCCTGGCAATCGGCAATGCCCTCGGTTCCAACATCACCAATATCGGCCTCATCCTTGGTGTTACCGCCCTGTTCGCACCGCTGAGAGTCTATTCCGACACCCTGCGGCGGGAGTACCCGATACTGCTGGCGGTAAGTCTGCTCAGCCTGCTCCTGATGCTTAATGGCAGGCTCACGTTGCTGGACGGCATCATCATGCTTTCGACCCTGGTCGCCGTCCTCTGGTTCATGGTGCATCTCGGCCGGCGCAGCCAAGGGGGCGATCCCCTTGAGGCGGAACTGGAGGCAGAACTACCCGATGTGATGACGACCGGCCGTGCAGCATTCCTGTTCATTTCCGGCCTGGTTCTGCTGCTTGCGAGTTCCCGCATGCTGGTCTGGGGTGCAGTCAACGTGGCCACCGCCTTTGGTATCAGCGACCTGGTGATCGGCCTCACCATCGTCGCCCTGGGCACCAGCCTGCCAGAACTCGCTGCCAGCGTGATCGCTGCACTGAGAAACGAGCACGACATCGCCATTGGTAACATCATCGGTTCCAACATATACAACTTACTGGCGGTACTGGCGATGCCTGGCCTGCTGGCCCCCGGAGTGTTTGCGCCTGAGGCGCTCACCCGCGACCTACCGATCATGATCGGTTTTACCCTGGCCCTGTTCGTCATGGGCTACGGGTTTCGTGGCGGAAACGGCAGAATCAACCGTCTCGAAGGTGTGCTTCTGGTGGTAGCCTTTGCTGCGTACCAGGCGACACTATTCCTGGACAACCAGAGTATCCAGGTATCATCATAGGGAAACCCCTGATCGTAGAGAGCTCACCGGCATGCACAAACAATCGAAACCATCGCCCAGCGAAGCCAAAAAACTTCAAGCCCTGGGCCGGGCCGTAATCCGCAATGAGGCAGCTGCCGTCGAGGCCCTCGAGGTGCGCATCGGCAACGAATTTGCCCAGGCCTGCCACTTCATGCTGACCTGCAAAGGGCGGGTAATAGTAACCGGGATGGGTAAATCCGGTCACATCGGCAACAAGATCGCTGCCACCCTGGCCAGCACCGGTACCCCCGCCTTTTTCGTCCATCCCGGTGAGGCGAGCCACGGAGATCTAGGCATGATCACCAGCATCGACGTGATACTGGCCCTCTCTAATTCGGGAGAGACGTCGGAACTGCTGACCATCCTGCCGCTGATCAAGAGGCTCGGCGCACCTCTGATAGCCATGACAGGGAACCCGCGCTCTAATCTGGCCAGTGAAGCGGATGCCCACATCGACGTCAGCATAGAGCAGGAGGCGTGCCCGCTGAACCTGGCCCCTACATCGAGCACCACCGCAGCCCTGGCCATGGGCGACGCACTCGCTATCGCCCTGCTGGAGGCGAAGGGGTTCACCGAAAAAGACTTTGCCCTCTCCCACCCGGGTGGCAGTCTGGGTCGTCGCCTGCTGCTGCATATCGGCAATATCATGCACTCCGGTGATGAGGTGCCGTTGATTCGGGAGTCCGCGCACCTGAGCGATGCCTTGGTGGAGATGACCAACAAGGGTCTGGGAATGACCGCCGTGGTCAATGACAGCGGAAATCTTACCGGAATATATACGGATGGTGACCTGCGGCGCACCCTGGACAGTGAACTGAACATCCATAAATGCCTGGTTTCAGAAGTAATGACCAAGGGTTGCAAGACAGCGACAGCCGAGCTGCTGGCGGCAGAGGCGTTGCAGATCATGGAGGAGAACAAAATCAACTCACTGCTGATCGTCGATGACCAGCAACAGGTGATAGGGGCGATCAACATGCACGACCTGCTGCGGGCAGGGGTCGTCTGAACCCGACACCTATCAATACAGGATTCCAGAGGGAACTTCGATGCAGGAACTGTTCAAAAAAGCGGCAAAAATAAAACTGGTCATCTTTGATGTAGATGGTGTACTGACCGATGGCAGCCTCTACCTGGGCGATGACGGCCAGGAGTACAAGGCGTTCAATTCCAAGGACGGATTGGGGATGAAAATGATCCGCACATCCGGCATTGAGGTAGGCATCATCACCGCCCGTACCTCACAGGTCGTCAGGCTGCGTATGGAAAGTCTGGGTATTCCCCATGTATATCAGGGAATGCAGGAGAAGATGCCAGCATACGACGAACTGAAGATACGACTGGACTTGAGTGACGAGCAGATCGCCTACGTGGGCGATGACGTAGTGGACCTGCCCATCATGCACCGGGTAGGCCTCGCGATCACAGTGCAGGATGCCCATAAGCTGGTGCGCGAGCAGGCACATTGGGTGACAGCGGCACCGGGGGGGCGCGGTGCTGCACGGGAGGTATGTGAACTATTGCTGGAGTCCCAGGACAAACTACAGAAAGCGATGAGTAAATACATCTGAGGCCCTTGCAAAACCATCAGGAAGGCATAATGAAGATAATCAAACCCTTTCTCAGGCACGGGCTCATCGGAGCCATCTCCCTGCTCTGGTTGACTCTGCCGCTACCGGCCGCGGCCCTGGACTCCGACAAAGATCAACCGATCTACCTGGAAGCGGACGACGTTCAGATAGACGATCGCACCGGCGTAAGCATCTACACCGGAAACGTGGTTTTCGACCAGGGGACCATGCACCTGACATCGGATAAACTTACCATCATAAAGAAAGATGGCCAGACCGATGAGATCATTGCCGAAGGCAACCCCGTCAGATTTCAGCAGCAGACGGATGCGGACAAAGGGCTGGCCAAGGGTCACGCCAGGCGCATGGAGTATCAGGTCAGGAATAACATCATATACCTGATCGACGATGCGGAGATGACCCAGGACGGCGACGCCTTCAAGAATGACCGTATCACCTACAACAGGACAACCAAGGTAGTGCGGGCGGGCACCAGTCAACAGGGGAAAAAGCGGGTTCGGATCACCATTCGTTCCGACAAGCAACTGGGAGCGAAAGAGCCCAAGAAAGAGACAGAATGAGCACACTGAGGGCTACAAACCTGGTTAAGCAGTATCGCCGACGCCCGGTAGTCAAGGGCGTGACGCTGGAGGTATCCAGTGGTGAAGTGGTCGGACTGCTTGGCCCCAACGGGGCCGGCAAGACCACCTGCTTCTATATGATTGCTGGACTGATCAAACCGGACAACGGTCAAATCTTCCTGGGTGACGAGGACATTACCCGGCTTCCGATGTATGCCCGGGCCCGGCTCGGACTTGGATATCTGGCACAGGAACCATCGGTATTCAGAAAGCTGAACGTTCGCGACAACATCATGGCGGTACTGGAGACCCGTGCTGAGCTGAACCGGCGACAGCGGGCAGCTGCCTGCGACGGGCTACTGCTGGACTTCAGCCTCCGGCACCTGGAAAAAAACCCTGCCATCGGCCTTTCCGGCGGGGAGAGACGACGGCTGGAGATCGCCCGATCTCTGGCCATGGAACCACGATTCATCCTGCTGGATGAGCCTTTTGCCGGTATCGACCCGATCTCGGTCAAGGATATACAGGCGATCATCAACGAGCTCTCCTACCGGAAGATCGGTATTTTAATCACCGATCACAACGTACGGGAGACCCTGGGGATCTGCCAGCGTGCCTACATCATCAACGACGGACAGACCCTGGCCGAAGGTGGGCCTGATGCGATCATCGCCAACAAAGACGTCCGATCGGTCTACCTGGGTGACGAGTTCCAACTCTGAGGTACAGAACATCCCCCTGATCAACTCTCGCGATTCAGGCCTGCAAATAACTGCAGGAACCGGATAAACGGCCGCACCAGGCCATTCAGGAATAGATATCCTGTTGTCTCTCCCAATCAGCAGAGTGATTGATCCAGGGCAAAGAAGCAGTACAGGAAGCGTTTGCCACAAATCCGAGGAAATCGGCTAAAATGATGGGAAGGATAATGGATACAATTAACATACCAGATTTCAGCGACTAACCTGCATGAAGCAAACGTTACAGCTCCGCCTGGGGCAGCACCTGACCATGACCCCGCAGTTGCAACAGGCAATCCGCCTGCTGCAACTCTCCACGCTCGACCTCAGGCAGGAGATCCAGGAGGCCCTGGAATCCAACCTGATGCTGGAAACAGAGGAAGAGGGGAGGTCGCAGGAGCAGGCACAACAGACCGAACCAAAAACAACCCCGGATGAAGTCAGCAGCGAAACATCAGGGGAGATTGGTACAGCCCAGAACGATGCCAACAACGAGCGTGAGATAAACGTTGAATCCTCCAGCATGCCGGAAGAGTTACCGGTGGACAGTGGCTGGGAAGACGTTTATGAAAGCGCTCTGCCACCCGTCTCCGGGAGTGCCGTCCGGGAAGCTGGTGATTCCGATTTCCTCAACCAGCGGCGTGTCTCCCGGACCCTCCATGAATATCTGACCTGGCAACTCAACCTGACACTGTTCAGCGATATTGACCGGGTCATAGCCGAAGCAATCATCGAAGCAGTCAACGAGGATGGCTATCTCTCTGCCACTCTGGAGGATATCGTCTCCGGGCTGGAGGATGAGGAACTGGATTTCGACGAGGCAGAGGCGGTATTGCATCGGATCCAGCAATTCGATCCACCCGGTGTAGCGGCACGAGGCCTCCAGGAGTGCCTGTTGATTCAACTGGGGCAGTACCAGGAGGAGAACCGTCACCTGCCACTGGCCCTTAAACTGGTACGCAACCACTTTGACTTGCTGGCCCAGCAGGATCGTGTACAGCTCATACGTCGACTGAAGATCGATGATGATGATCTGCAGAAAGTGATCCGGCTGATCCGTTCCCTCACCCCCAGGCCGGGCACCCTGGTAGCCGACACTGAAACCCAGTATGTGGTGCCGGACGTGTTCGTTTACCGGCGCAAGGGTGCCTGGTGCGTGGACCTGAACCCGGAAGCCACGCCCAAGCTGCGGGTGAACCCGGAGTATGCCCGGTTGATCCGGCGGGCGGACAACAGCGACGACAACACCTACCTCAAGAACCATCTGCAGGAAGCCCGCTGGTTCATCAAGAGCCTGGTCAGCCGCAACGAGACCCTGCTCAAAGTAGCCACCAAGATCGTCGAATTCCAGCGTGGATTCTTCGAGCATGGCCCGGAGTCAATGCGCCCTCTGGTGCTGCGCGATATCGCCGAAGTGCTGGAGATGCATGAGTCCACCATTTCCAGGGTGACTACCCAGAAGTTCATGCACACCCCCCGGGGTACCTTAGAGTTCAAATATTTCTTCTCCAGCCACGTCAGCACGGACGCGGGCGGGGAGTGTTCCGCCACCGCGATTCGCGCCTTTATCAAAAAACTGATCTCTGCAGAAAAACCGAAAAAACCCCTGAGTGACAACAAAATAGCAGGGATCCTCTCAGAACAGGGAATCAAGGTCGCGCGGCGAACAGTCGCAAAATACCGTGAATCGATGGCGATTCCACCATCGAACGAACGAAAGCGCCTCGTCTAGAGGCCCTGGAAACCAAGGAGCAAACTATGCAAATCAGCCTTACAGGCCATCATGTGGATATCACCGAAGCCCTGCGCAGCTATGTGGACTCCAAACTCGAACGCCTGGAGCGCCACTTCGACCATGTAGCCAAAGTTCACGTCGTGCTGAGCGTGGAAAAACTGAGACAGAAGGCCGAGGCCACACTGCACGTAAACGGGGCTGACATCTTCGCCGACTGCGTGGAAGAGGATATGTATGCAGCCATCGACGGCCTGGTGGACAAAGTGGACCGGCAGTTGAAGAAACACAAGGAGAGGAACACTAACCACCGAAGCGGGATACCCCTCAAAGGAACCGAACCCGGCAGCGTATGAACATCAACACCCTTTGGAGAGATCCGACTTGAGCAGATTCCCGGAAAATTTCCTCACCCTGGAGCGTATCAGCTGCCAAAATCCCGCAGGCAGCAAGAAGCGTCTGCTGGAAGAGATCGGCGGCCTGTTGGCCAACCCGGTTCAAGGAGTGAACCCGGAGCAGGTATTCGACAAGCTGCTGGAACGGGAGCGCCTCGGAAGCACCGGCATGGGGCAAGGCATTGCCCTGCCCCATGCCCGAATGAAAGGCGTTGAGCAGGCCATTGGCGCCTTGATTCAACTACGCACGGGCGTCGATTTTGATGCCATCGACAACCACCCCGTAGATCTGGCATTTGGTCTTCTGGTGCCCGAAAATGCGACCAATGAACACCTGGAGTTACTGGCGAAACTCGCATCCTTGTTCAGTAACAGTGACTTCTCGGCCCGACTCAGAGAGGCCCCTGATCCAGAAACCATTTTGAAGGCGATTGAACAGTGGGAAACACTGGCCCTGAGCGCATGAAACTGGTCATAGTCACCGGGCTTTCAGGCTCGGGAAAGAGCATTGCCCTCAACACGCTGGAGGATGCGGAATACTACTGCATCGACAACCTGCCCCTGTTTCTGCTGCCTGCATTCGCTGAAGCCCTCGCCTCCCGCAATGACCCGCGCTACAACCTGACAGCAGTCGGCATCGATGCCCGAAATCAGCCTGACAGCGGCACACTCTCACCCCTTATGGAGCCGATGAAGGAGCAGGGGATCGACTGCGAGATAATCTACCTGGAAGCCCAGGATGAGACCCTGATAAAACGCTATAGTGAAACCCGCCGCCGTCACCCCCTCTCGGACGGCGAGCACCCACTGGCGGAAGCGATCAAGCTGGACCGCCGGGTGCTCGAGCCTTTCCTGGATGCCGCGGACCTGCGTATCGACACCACCCACACTAATGTACACCAGCTGCGCCATATCATCCTCACACGGGTCGCTGAGCATCTGAGCTCGAATATTTCGATCCTGTTCCAGTCGTTCGGGTTCAAGCACGGCGTGCCAAACGATGCAGACTTCGTCTACGATGTGCGCTGCCTGCCCAATCCCTACTGGAACCCGGTGCTTCGCCCGCTGACCGGCAGAGATCAGGAAGTCATCCATTTTCTGGAGAGCAACGGTCAGGTTCAGGATATGAAACAGGCGCTGACCCGTTTCATGGAGCAATGGATACCCTCCTTCGAGGCCGATGGCCGGAGTTATCTGACAGTAGCCATCGGCTGCACCGGAGGTCAACATCGCTCGGTCTACATGGCGGAGCAGCTGTCACACCATTTTACCGGCCAGGGCCGACAGGTAATCACCCGCCATCGGGAACTCTCGTGATCAGCAGAGAGGTCCGGATCATCAACAAACTTGGCCTGCACGCCCGCGCAGCCGCACAATTCGTCACCACTGCCAGCGGTTATCAAAGTGATATACAGCTCACGCTCAACGAACGGAGGGTTGATGGCAAGAGCATCATGGACATCATGATGTTGGCCGCCAGCCAGGGAACCACCCTGACCCTGAGCGCCGATGGCAAAGATGCAGCCAGCGCAGTCGACGCACTGAGTGAGCTGGTGAAAGCGCGGTTTGGGGAGGAGGAGTGACCCTTTCCTGTACCGGTATCGGTATCGGCACCAGCCGCGGGATCGCCATTGGCCAGGCCCACCTGCTGCAACGGGGACGCCGATTGGAGCTGATGCCCAGGTACATCGACCGGGAAGAGGTGCCAGACGAGGTGGACCGCTTCCGCCAGGCGGTATCCGAGGCCCGGCGTCAGCTCAGGTCGGCGCAGAAAAAGATACCGGCGAGCACCCCCTCTGATATCGTTGCTTTCATCGACACCCACCTGCTGATGTTGAATGATGCAGCGCTGGTGGAAGTACCGATCAACCGAATCCGCGAGCAAAGCTGCAGCGCTGAGTGGGCACTGCAGATCCAGCGTAACGAGCTGGCACAAGTGTTTGATGCCATGGAAGACCCCTATCTGCGCACCCGCAAAGATGACGTGGATCACGTAGTCAACCGGATTCAGCAGCGCCTGCTGCAGTTGGATGAGAATGAGCAGGAAGAGCTTGAGGGCAAGATCATCGTGGCCCAGGACCTTACGCCGGCCGACGCCATTCTGATGCGCCACCGGGGCATCACCGCTTTCATCACCGAATATGGCGGACCCATGTCCCACACCGCCATCCTTGCCCGCAGCCTGGGGATCCCAGCAGTAGTGGGGGTACGTCACGCCACACACTGCCTGCGCCACGGAGAGCAGTTGATCGTCGATGGCGAGCAGGGCGTGGTGCTGGCCGCAGTGGACGACGACACTCTCAGCTACTACCGCTCCCGGATAGAAGCGGCACGACTGCAAACGGCAGAACTGCGCCGATTGATCGGGCAGCCGGCGGCCACCCGGGACGGCCGGACGATCCGGCTGATGGCCAACATCGAACTGCCGGAAGACATAGAGAGCACCCGTTCTCTGGGTGCAGACGGGGTGGGGCTTTACCGCACAGAATACCTCTACATGAATCGAAGCACTCCCCCGGACGAGGAGGAGCATTATCGGGCCTATCTGGAGGTAGTGCAGGGACTGGATGGCATCCCGGTTACGATACGCACCCTCGACCTGGGGGTGGACAAGCAGATCGACGGCGCCTACGCCCGGGACGAGCAGGTCTGCAACCCCGCCCTGGGACTGCGGGCCATCCGACTCTGCTTGAAAGAACCCCGGCTGTTCCTGCCACAGTTACGGGCCATCCTCCGGGTAGCCGCCGCGGGACCAGTGCGTATCATGATCCCCATGCTCTCCACACTGCAAGAGGTATACCAGCTTAAAGAGCTGATCGAGCAGACCAAAGCCTCCCTGGCCCGGGACGGGCTGCCGTTCGATCCGATGATCCAGATCGGTGGCATGATCGAGGTCCCGGCTGCCGCCCTCTCGGCTGATGCCTTCGCCCGGGAACTCGACTTTCTATCGATTGGCACCAATGACCTCATCCAATATACTCTGGCCATCGATCGCATCGACGACGAGGTGAACTATCTGTACGACCCACTGCACCCTTCTGTGCTGCGTCTGATCCAGATGGTCATAGATGCGGGACGGCGCCAGAAAATACCGGTCAGTATGTGCGGTGAGATGGCGGGTGACCCGCACTATATCCCGCTGCTGCTGGGGATGGGCCTTACCGAGTTGAGTATGCAGCCCGGCGCTCTACTGGAGGCGAAACGCACCCTGCGCGGCCTGAATGCAGACGGCTTGATCCGGCAGGTGGGTGAGCTGATGCCTTCTATCGATGATCCGGAGAGCACAGATCGGTTGTCCTGGCTCATCCGAACCTCCTTGGAGCCTGCCCCATGAAGGCACTGCTAGAGGCAAAGAGGCTCCGGCGCCGGTTTGGTCGCTCCCAGGTGGTCCGCGATGTCAGCTTCAAACTGCATCAAGGCGAGGTCCTCGCTTTTCTGGGCCCCAACGGGGCGGGAAAATCCACTACCATGCGCATGCTCAGCGGGACCCTGGCACCCACCGAGGGACGGGTGCTGATCGCCGGCATCGATCCCTTGGAACAACCGCTCAGGGCCAAGGCGCTGCTCGGCTATCTGCCTGAAAATCCGCCGTTATATAACCAGCTGACAGTGGATGAGTACCTGAATTTCTGTGCCCGCCTCAGGGCCATCCCCCGGCGAGGCAGGAAGAGTGCCCTGGCTCGGAGCAAGGCCCGCTGTGGACTGGAACAAGTGGGACGGCGGCTGATCGCCAACTTGTCGAAGGGATACCGGCAGCGGGTCGGGATCGCCCAGGCCATCATCCACGAACCCAGAATAGTAATCCTGGACGAGCCCACCAGCGGCCTGGACCCGAACCAGATCCAGGATATTCGGCAACTGATTCGGGAACTGGGGAGTGAGCGGGGCGTGATTCTCTCCACTCACATCCTGCCAGAGGTGCAGGCGGTGTGCGACCGGGTGATGATACTGAACCAGGGGCAACTGGTTTTTTCGGGCAATCTTTCAGAGCTGCACCCGCAGGAGAAGAGTTCCCTGATCATCCAACTCGACAACCCACCAGAGACAGAACTGCTGGGGAAGCTACCCGGAGTGACCCGGGTGGATCTCCTTGAGGGAAAGCGTTACCGCCTGCAACTGGGGAGGGGGACCGATCACGGGATTATCGCGGAACATATCGTCCGCCACGGCTGGATACTGCAGGCACTCTGCCCGGAGCAACAAGGCCTGGAGCAGATATTCACCCGTCTCACCACCGGTGAGGGGCCAGCATGATCCTCAGCATCGCCGGAAAAGAGTTGAGAAGCCTGTTCCTCTCGCCACTGGCCTGGGGTCTGATGGCGGTGATGCAACTGCTGCTGGCCTGGCTGTTCCTGCTGCAGCTGGAGGCGTTCATACAGCTGCAGCCCCGCCTGGTAAGCCTGGAGAACCCACCGGGCCTGACCGATCTGGTGGTGATCCCGCTGTTCGACTCCGCTGCGGTGATCCTGATGCTGCTGGTGCCACTATTGAGCATGGGTCTGTTCAGCCGGGAATATCAGAGCGGCACCTTTGGACTTCTACTCTCCTCTCCCGTCACCATGACCTGCATCGTATTCGGCAAATTTCTGGCGCTGCTGGTGGTGGCCGGCCTGATGCTACTGCTGGTGGCCATGATGCCTCTATCGCTGCTGCTCGGGGGCAACCTGGATCTGGGCACCTTGGCGGCGGGCCTGCTCGGACTCTCACTGATGGTCGCCTCCTACGCCGCATTAGGCCTGTTCCTCTCCAGCCTCACCCGGCAACCAGCGGTAGCGGCAGTGAGCAGTTACGGCCTGCTGCTACTGCTCTGGATCATCAACATGACCGGTGGCAAGAGTGAGGGAGTATTCCTGCAGCTCGCCATCTCCAGCCACTTCCACCGCCTGTTGCAGGGTCTGGTGGATAGCGCAGACCTGGTCTATTTTCTCCTGTTGATCGGCACCAGCCTGGCCCTCACTATCCATCGGCTCGAACGGCTGCGTCACGACGGATGAGAATATGAAAGGCAGCGTTCTTCTGGCAGTGTTGAGCCGGGGCCGGGAGCTCATCTTCTACCTGCTGCTGGCCACTGCCGTCACTCTGGCCGGCTGGCTCAGCAGCCACCACCACTGGGCCTGGGACTGGTCTGACAATGCCCGCAACAGCCTGAGTGAGAGCAGTCAGCGACTGCTGCAACTGCTGGAAGCATCCCTCAAAATCACCTCCTTTGCCCCCGAAAACCCGGCCTTGCGGCAGCAGATCAGGGATATCGTGGCACGTTACCAGCGTTATCGCCCGGATATACGGCTGGCGTTCGTCAACCCGGCCCGGCAACCGACCCTGACCCGGGAACTGGGTATCCGGGTGATGGGGGAACTGCGACTGGAGTACCAGGGGCGCAGCGAAAATCTTCGTCAATTGGATGAACAGCATCTGAGCAATGCCATCCAGCGACTGCTGCAGCGGGGCGAGCGCTGGATTGTCGCCATCGAAGGCCATGGTGAACGTAAACTCAGCGGCCAGGCCAACTTCGATCTGGGGGGATTCGGGGCGGAGTTGCAGCGCAAGGGATATCGGTTGCAGAGCCAGGATTTGAGCACTGCACCGGTAATCCCGGACAACACCGGGCTGCTGCTGATTGCCGGTCCGCAGACCGACTACCTGCCCGACGAGGTGACCCTGATCCGGGATTACCTGAAGCGCGGTGGCAACCTGCTATGGCTGAGGGACCCGGGAGAATCCCACGGGCTCGAATCCCTGGAGCAGGCCACCGGAGTGACGCACCTCCCGGGGATCATCGTGGACGCCAATGGGGCAAGGGTGGGACTGGACGACCCCACTGTCGCACTGGTGACCCGCTATCCCGACCACCCGGCAGTTCTGGGGTTCGATCTGATCACCCTCTTCCCCCGTGCGGAAGGGCTGGAGGTAGCGGCCCCTGCAGGGTGGGAAGTCACCTCCCTGCTCGCTACCCTGCCCCGTACCTGGAACGAGACCGGGCCGGTAGAGGGCGAGGTGACACGGGATCCGGCACAGGGTGAGATGGCGGGTCCGTTGGCTATCGGCATCGCGCTCACGAGAATCCGGGGGGGCCAGGAACAGCGGCTGCTAGTCACCGGTGACGGTGACTTTCTCTCCAACGCCTTCCTGGGCAACGGCGGCAATCTGGCGCTGGGACTGAAACTGATTCGCTGGCTGACGGGTGACGACCGGCTGCTCGAGATCCCCGCCAGCACCAGTCACGACCTGGTCCTGGACTTCTCCCCCACCCTGGGCATAATCATCGGCCTGGGCCTGCTGCTGGCACTGCCACTATTGCTGGCGGGTACCGGCCTGCTGATCTGGTGGCGCCGCCACAGGCTGTGAAACTGGAGCACGAGTGCTCCAGCCAGGTTATATTGATGGAGTACGTAGGGCTCGCGAAACAATAACTCCCTGTTTTGGGACCCCGATCCATGCCGAACAGGATGTTCAAATGCCGTGTAGCACAGGGATGTGCGAGAACGGCCCCCGTCTGGCGGGCCGGTTCATGTTCCTGACGGAACCGGCATTTCCCACATCCCTGTGGGTCACCGGTTCATGTTCCTGACGGAACCGGCATTTCCCACATCCCTGTGGGTCACGTTGCGAAAACCGGGAAGATAAAGAATATTCCTACGTTGTAATATTCTCCTGAATATCTACAATCGCTCCACCTGAACTTTGATCACCGACCGGGCATCCGCCTCCAATACGGTTAGACGGTAATCCTGTTCCTCAACAAAATCACCTTTCTCTGGAATGTGACGCAAGCGGCTGATAATCAGCCCACCGATGGTGTGAGCCTCGGTAACCGGAAACTCGGCATAAAGGATGTCGTTGACTTCAGAGATCGGCATCCGGCCGCTCATCAGGTGGATATTCTCATCCTGTTGTTCGATGTAGATCTTGCGTTTGGGATGATACTCATCGAAGTCATAACCCACATCGATCTCCCCCACCACCTCTTCGAATACGTCCTCCATGGTGAGGATGCCAATCGCAGAGCCAAACTCGTCAACCACCACCGCCAGGTGATCCTCCCGCGCCTGGAGCTTGGGCAGGGCGCGGTCGATGGTCGATTTTGGAGAGAGGTAGAGGGCCGGGCTCATATAGTCATCGATCGACTTCTCCTTGATGTCAGGAGTCATAAGATCCCAGGTACTCAGGGTGAGGATTTCCTTCACGTTGGTAATATTCCCGCGATAGACCGGCAGGCGATTGTAGCCGTGCTTGGTTACCGTACGCATCGCCTCCTTCATGTTCCGCGTTTCATTGAAACCGACCACATCGGCCAGGGGTATCATCGCTTCGCCCACCGTGGTATCTGCGAAGCGGATGATTCTACGAATACGCTTTCGGTCAATCCTGGAGGGATCGGAAGTGCTTTCCGAGATATCCAGCAGAACCCGGAACTCCTCCCGGGTAATATACATATTCTGGGGTACACTGCCGCCACCGACGATACGGGTAATAAATCGCGCCACCCAACTGAAGATAAAAATCACCGGATAGAAAAGATAGGAGAAGAAACGCAGTACATAGATCAGACGACTCACCAGGGTGTCGGCCTTCTGCTGAAAGATACTCTTAGGCACCACTTCACCCAATATCAACAGCACCGGCGTCAACACGATAATAGAGATCAGATCACCTTGGGCACCGAACAGATCGATGAATATCAACGTACCTAGGGTGGATATGGTCACAGTGGCAATATTGGTTCCAACCAAAGTGGTACCCAAAATGACATCAGGGCGCTTGAAAAGCTGCAGCACCAGACGCGCTCCACTGTTGCCAAGTTTCGCCTGATGGCGCAGCTTCAGCTTGTCCGAATTGACCATGGCGATCTCGGACCCCGAAAAGAAACCCTTCAGCAGAAGGAAAAACAGGATGAGCAGCAGTTCAAGTATCCATTCCATTATTTACCCTCCTCTGGTTTATGTGGCTTCTCTTCCACCACCTCTGCTGTAGCCTGTGCTTCCTGCGTCCCTTCATCTGCCTGTGCGGCCATCTTCTCTGAAGGTTGTTCCACTCTCTGTTTTTCCTTTACATCGCTGGCGATTAACTTGCGCACCAGTAGCCGACTGATGCGTAGCCCCTTGATCTCCTTTGCGATAAACTCGTAACCCTCATGAACTACCCTGTCCTTTACCTTCGGCAACTTATCGAATAGCCGGAATGCAACGCCGCCGATGGTTGTCATTACAGGATCATCGATGTCAAAGTTGGTCAGATTGTAGAAATCGGCCAGGCGCATGTCGCCAGGTACGATGTAACTGTTCTCGTCTTTTTCCTTGTAGTGCTCCTGTCCCACCATCTTCCCGGAGATCTCACCAAAGATGAACTTGAGCACATCCTTCATGGTGACGATGCCCAATACCTCTCCATACTCACCGAGGATGATGGCAACACGGGTCTTGTGACGCTGGAAATAATCAAACATCTCATCCACCTTCTTGGTCGGGGGGACAAAATGGGCGGGTTTGAGCATCATTTCCAGAGTGACCTGGGATATGTCGCCACCGTCCCGGACCAGTTTCAGGATATCCTCGGAATGGATGAACCCAATGACATTGTCCCAATGCCCCTGGTAGACAGGAACCCGCGGATGGCGGAGCCGGCGAAACTCATCGATCAGTTCCGGGACCGGCAGGTTTGCATCCAAAAACAGGATGCGCGGGCCAGGCGTCATAATTCGGGAGATGTCCGTTTCGGCCGCCTCCAGCACATTGTCGATCAGCACCCGCTCGGTGGCATCGATGATGCCTGTCTCTTCCCCCTCTTCGAGCAGCGTTTTGAGTTCGTCAGGCTGAAGGATATTCTCTCTATCCACTGCATCACCCACGATAAGGGTGGTGATCCGGTCGGAGATAAAGCGCACTGCATCACGCAGAGGAGTGATAAAGAGTATCCAGCGGGGCAGTATGCGCGCAGTCAACCGGGTGGCGAATTTGATCGGGAAGCTGACAGCCACGGTCTTTGGCGTCACCTCACCTATGAGCAGCAGCAGCGGCACCATGACAAGGATATTGAGCCAGCCCACATCTTCCGCGCCGAAGAGTATCAACAGGATGCCGGTCATGTTGACCGCGGAGGCGATATTCACCAATTCGTTGCCGCAGAGGATCGAGATGATCAGCCGCCGGGGCTCATCCAGCATGGCGTGGATGCTCTCGGAATGTTTGTCACGGGACTGCCTGAGTTTCTGCAGGTCGATTCTGCTGAGGGAAAACAGGGCGGTCTCAGAGCCGGAAAAAACAGCTGACGAGGCCAGCAGCATAACCTGTATGAGACCACGGATTACCAACTCCCAGTCTACGAAAGCAAGACCGAGCGAATCAAAAAAAACCCTCAGGCTGTCCATCACTTCACCTCGGGAAAGGAGTCAGAAAGGCTTCCCTCAGACTCCGAATATCTATGCTATTGTGTGAGAAAAGTCTAACCGTCTAATACTAGCAAAAAAAGAGCCACAATAGTTGATCGACTCATCATAATTATTCAGTTGACTCAATCCTGATAAAAATCCGTTATATATGAGGCTCTTGCAAAACAGGGAGTTATTGTTTCGCGAGCCCTTAGTACCTTACCACTGAAATCTTGAACAGAAATACAAAGAAATCTCCGTAGGGTGGGCACGTTGTTTGTGCCCACCAAAGCGCCTTGTATCGCAATGGTGGGCACAAATAACGTGCCCACCCTACTATTTGGTTCCGGCTTCGCCGGGTTAGGAAGAAGATTAGGATGAGGGAGTATTAAATCAATGAGTTAGCGCGCCAAGCAAAGCCTGGTGCTTCTTGTCGGGTGCAAGTCCCGGTCGGGGAGGGATCAGGATGATCTCTCGTAAGGGCTAACCACCCGTATCGAGTGTTGCGCCTCTGGCGGACAGCGTTGCCAATGGTAAGGACAGGCACGCAAGGGGAAACCCGGAAACGGAACCAGGCCGAAACCTAAGCATTGCTTACCGGGGAAGCCATCATGACCGAGAAGGGAGGGAGGCCGATAGTTGTTGGGGAGTCAGACCGGCTCATAGTAATCTGAGCAGGGGAGAGCCGTGTACATGGGGAAGGGGCCGGCAAAGTTACGCAGCCTGCAAAGGAACCTTCGCCCAGACATGAAGGACTGGACCATGAAGCGTTGCTTGTTACCCCCGGAAAATGGGGCCAGAAACTGAAGCAGAGGGAACTTCCGGGTATGGGGCAGGGTGAGTTGTTACTCTGACCCCAAATATCATAATATCATGACCCTAAAGCGATACGCTACGCACCCTCTGCTCCTGCAGAATAGACACTGGCGGCAGTGAGGTTTCATTCAACACCCCTGCTATCGCCGGTGTACCGGGACGATTGCTGACCATTTGCATGTGTACGCTATCTTTCAGTGCGTCCATAATCTTGTGATGCATGCTGGCGACCTCTGCCAGCAACGTCTCCGCCGCTTTCCGGGGCACAGGCTTGCTGATGAAATAGCCCTGGATCTCATCGCACCCAAGGCTCTGCAGGAAGCGTAGTTGCTCTTTGTCCTCCACACCCTCGGCGATCACCGACAGCCCCATGCCATGGGACATGGCGATAATAGAGCTGACAAGAGAGGCATCTGACGGTTTACTGATGATGTCGGTGAGGAAAGTTCGGTCGATCTTTAGTTTATCGACTGGAAATCGTTTGAGAGAGCTCAGGGATGAATATCCGGTACCGAAATCATCGAGGGATATCCGCATGCCGGCACGGCTGAACTTGTTCATGGTGGCGACAGAGTTCTCCACGTTCTGCATCACCACACTTTCGGTAATCTCCAACTCGATATTTATGGGTGAAATATCTGAGTCGGCTACCAGGCTGAGAATACTCTCGGCAAAATTCTCACTTTGGAATTGAATCGGAGAGAGGTTGACGGCAATTGGAACATCACCATAGCCCTTTTCCAGCCAGATCCTGGTCTGTTGGCAGGCGGTTTGCACTACCCACATACCGATTTTGTGGATGATGCCGGTTTGCTCCGCCAGTGGTATGAAATCATTCGGAGGAACCAGCCCTAGCCGGGGATGTTTCCAGCGCAGCAGTGCTTCCATTCCAGTGATACGGGCAGTCCTCAAGTTTACTTTGGGTTGGTAGTAGAGGCGAAGCTCGTTTCTCTCAATAGCCTTGAATAATTCGTTTTCAAGCCGTACCCGCTGTTTGAGTTGCTTATCGATTTTATCCGAGTAGAAGGTGTAACTGCTGCGTCCAGCACTCTGTTTTGACTCACGCATGGCACTGTTGGCATGGCTCAACAGGTTGTCAGCTGTGCGCCCATCGTCCGGGAACAGGCTCAGCCCGATGTTGGCGTTCAGATAGATCTCATTTCCCTCGATGAAGATAGCCTTTTTGAAGTTGTTGAATATACGGTTGACAACCTGGATCAAAGGATCGATCTGCTGCAGATCAGATAGCAGAA
>JAUUYI010000210.1 GCA_030590525.1 Sedimenticola sp.
ATGGAATCTCTCCTCTGCATCAAACGCGCCGGTGCCGACGGTATCCTTACCTACTTTGCCAAACGGGCCGCCCGCTGGATGAACGGGTAATATTCTTCCTCCATGAAAGATCGCTACGTCGTCATCGGCAACCCTATCGAGCACAGCAAGTCGCCACAGATTCATGCCGCCTTTGCCCGGCAGACCGGTCAGGAGATGGAGTATGGTCGGATTCTGGGGGAAGCGGATGGTTTCGAGCGGCAGGTGAGAGAGTTCCTGGCCGCCGGGGGTAAAGGGCTCAACGTCACCGTCCCATTCAAGGAGGCGGCCTGGCACCTGGCCGGTGAGCGCAGCGGACGGGCGGAGGTCGCGGGGGCGGTCAATACCCTGATCGTACTGGCGGATGGCAGGTTGCGGGGTGACAACACGGACGGGGTCGGGCTGGTGCGGGACCTAACGGTCAATCAGGGGTTGGACTTGAAAGGATGCCGGGTGCTGCTGCTGGGTGCTGGGGGCGCCTCGCGCGGGGTGGTGCGCCCCTTGCTGGAGGCCGGTCCGAATCAGCTCTTGATCGCCAATCGCACGGCTGAAAAGGCGCTGGCACTGGCGGCAGCGCTTTCCGGGTTTGGCGCAGTTTTCGGGTGTGGCCTGGATAGACTGGCAGGGAGGCAGTTCGACCTGATCATCAATGGTACGGCAGCGGGCCTGCGGGGTGAGGTGCCCGGGATCCCGGAGCATCTGCTCGCCCCCGGTGGCTGGAGTTATGACATGATGTACGGCAGTGAACCCACCGCCTTCGTTCGCTGGGGTGAGGCCCACGGTGCCGCCCGGGCGCTGGACGGTCTGGGGATGCTGGTGGAACAGGCGGCGGAAGCCTTCTACCTGTGGCGGGGGATACGGCCGGAGACCCGGGGAGTGATCGAAGCGCTGAGGGGGGTGTGACAGTCCCATGGTGCGCACCGTCCCCTGAGAATCCCGACCAGGCCCCGCCCGAACTGCGCTTCTGACTCCTGAAAATAGAAGACGGAATTCAGTATTCAGAATGAAAACAGGGGAACCTTTGTCCTCTGTCCTCTGTCCTCTGTCCTCAGTCCTCAGTCCTCAGACGACCGATACCGCTGCGCCAGTCGGACATAGTTTTTCGCGGAATAGTCCAGAAATGCAAGCTCCTGCTTTGTCAACTCCCGCACCCGGCGAGCCGGAGAGCCGCGCCAGAGGGAGCCTTGGTCCAGCCGCTTGCCGCCAGGGACCAGACTGCCCGCAGCCAGGATCACCCGGGGCTCGATCACTGCCCCGTCCATGACCACCGCCCCCATCCCGATCAGGCAGTGGTGACCAATTTCACAGCCATGCAAAGTCACGTTATGGCCAACGGTGACATCCTCACCCACCACCAGTGGATGGCCGCCGGGGTTGAACTGACTGTCATGGGTGACGTGCAGCACGCTGCCGTCCTGAATATTGGTGCGGGCGCCGATTCGGATGAAATGGATGTCTCCACCGACCACCGTCCTTGGCCAGATGGAGGCGCCGGCCCCGATCTCCACATCGCCGATTATCACCGCCTGCTCATCCACCCATGCATCACGGGCGATTCTGGGTGTTTTTCCATCGAAAGGGCGGATGTCTGGCATAGAGAGCTCCTGTGCTCGGTTTAGTGATGAGGGCTCGCGTAGAAATTAATTCACATTTTGAAGCGAGCCCTTAGGTTACTCGAGGTACTTCTGTTGCCACTAAAGGTAGAGCCGATGGACAGCTTCGATATAGCTCTCCTTGCTTTCGAACTCTTCCGGGTGGATAGCGTCGTACAGATAGTAGTTTGCCCGGCTGTTCCGGGTGCGCATGAAATCGAGCATCTTTTCCAACAACAGCTGGTCTGACCAGTGGAAGTCATCCTGTGCCTCGTAGTGGATGAACACCGGGAGGATTGGTATGCCGGTGCGCAGAGAGATATCGAATACGCCGTAGCGGAATTGATCGTGCAGACGCTTGCCTTTGATCCCGCCTTCCGGATAGAGAGCGACACTCCGCCCGGACTCCAATCGCCCGATGATCTGCCGAGTTACCTCCTGGCGTGATTCTCTGGATTCCCGCTGGACGAACAGGGTGCCCGCTGCGGCGCTGATACGGCCGACGATCCACCAACTGCGCACTTCTGCCTTGGCCAGGCAGTCGACATCGAACAGGGCCGGGATGCCGATATCCTCGAACGCAGAGGGGTGATTGGCGATCAGCAGATAGCGCTCGGGCAGCGGCTTCCGGTTTTTCTGATGGAGACGCAGGTCCACACCCAGGGCATGAACGAAGGCGCGGCACCAGCTCTGGAAGAGATGGGTGTACCAGCTGCCGGGTGGAGCAGGGGGCAGGAAGCTGAGCAGGTAGAGGGGCAGGGTCAGCAGGACCAACTCCAGCCAGCCCAACAGCATCCAGATAGCTCGCGCCATGGTCTTTATCAATGTGGCCGTTCCTCTCGTCTGCCGGACTGCACTTCGAACCGATACTACACAACTCCAGTGCCGAAGTTCTAGCCCGCATTTCTCACCAGAGGGCGAGATGATCGCGCAGAGATTTGGATTCGCCGAGGTTGTTGCCTTCTGGGGACGGCATGTCAGAATATCACTATCCATTCGAACCAGAAAATAGAAGGTAATTCAGACAAATGAGTGCATCCTCGCCCATGCTAAATCCCCTGCTCAATCTTGAAGGCCTTCCCCCTTTCTCGAAGATTAAACCGGAACATGTGGAGCCGGCGATCAACCGGTTACTGGCAGAGGGGAGGGCATTGACGGAATCCCTGCTTGCGGGCGAGGGCTCGTGTGGCTGGCGTAATCTGGTGGAGCCGTTGGAGATGTTCGACGACCGCTTGAGCCGTACCTGGTCACCGGTGAGCCACATGAATTCGGTGGTCAACAGCGACGAACTGCGGGAGGCCTACAACGATTGTTTGCCGAAACTGAGCGAGTATGCCACCGAAATGGGGCAGAATGAGCGGCTGTTTGCCGCCTACAAGGCGGTGTCTGAAGGGGGTGAGCCCCTGGATCGGGCCCAGCGTAAACTGCTGGAAAATGCCTTGCAGGACTTTCACCTCTCCGGTGTCGATCTGCCGTCTGAGAAGAAGGGGCGATTCAAGGAGATCAGCCAGCAGCTATCGAAACTGACCAGCCGGTTTGAAGAGAACCTGCTGGATGCCACCAACGCCTGGAGTAAGCTGATCTCTGATGAGGGGCAGCTTGCCGGATTACCGGAATCGGCTCTGGGGCTGGCCCGTCAGATCGCACAACAGCGGGGAGAGGAGGGTTGGATGCTGACCCTGGATTTTCCATCCTACCTGCCGGTGATGACCTATGCAGATGACCGGGATCTGCGCCGGGAGGTGTATCAGGCCTTTGCCACCCGAGCCTCCGATCAGGGTCCCGACGCGGGTCAGTGGGACAACAGCGAGATCATGGAGCAGATTCTCAGCCTGCGCCACGAACAGGCGCGACTGCTCGGTTTCGAGAGCCACGCCGAGCGCTCACTGGTGCGCAAGATGGCACGTTCCAGCAAACAGGTGATGGCGTTTCTCACTGACCTGGCAGAGCGCTCCAGGCCCCAGGCTGATATGGAACTGGCAGAGTTACAGCAGTTTGCCCGGGATCAGCACGGGACGGAGGATCTGGAAGCGTGGGACATCGGTTACTATTCGGAGAAACTGCGTCAACATCGCTACGGCATCAGCCAGGAGGAACTGAAGCCTTACTTCCCGGAGACTCGGGTATTGCCCGGTATGTTCGCGGTGGTCAATCGCCTCTATGGTATCGAAATCACCGAGGTGGAGGGGGTGGACAGCTGGCACCCTGACGTCCGTTTTTTCGAGATCCGTGATCCGGGAGGCGTGATCCGGGGGCAGTTCTATCTGGACCTCTATGCCCGTCCAAAAAAGCGGGGAGGCGCATGGATGGACGACTGTATCAGCCGTCTGTTCAACGATCAGGTGGACCAGGTCCCTGTCGCCTATCTCACCTGCAATTTTTCGCCACCCGTGGGCGAGAAGCCGGCCCTGTTCACCCACGATGAGGTGGAGACCCTGTTTCACGAGTTCGGCCACGGCCTGCACCACCTGCTCACCCGGGTCGATTATCCGGCAGTGGCCGGTATCAGTGGCGTGGCCTGGGATGCAGTGGAGCTGCCCAGCCAGTTCATGGAAAACTGGTGCTGGGAGCGAGAGGCTCTGGACCTGATCTCGGGCCACTTCGAGACGGGTGAGCCGATCCCGGAAGAGCTGTATCAGAAGATGAAGGCGGCAAAGAACTTCCAGTCAGCCATGCAGATGGCGCGGCAACTGGAGTTCAGCCTGTTCGATTTCCGCATCCACGGGGAGTATGACCCGGAGCGGGGAGGGCGCATCTACCAGATCCTCAACGAGGTACGAGAGCAGGTGGCGGTGGTCCGACCACCCGAATGGAATCGTTTTGCCCACGGCTTTTCGCACATCTTCGCTGGTGGTTATGCCGCCGGTTACTACAGCTATAAGTGGGCAGAGGTGCTCTCCGCCGACGCCTTCTCCCTGTTCGAGGAACGGGGTATTTTTGACCGACCCACCGGTGAGTCGTTTCTGCACAACATACTGGAAAAGGGTGGTTCGAGGGATGCCATGGAGCTGTTCGTCGCCTTCCGGGGGCGTGAGCCCCGTATCGAGGCTCTGTTGCGGCACA
>JAUUYI010000143.1 GCA_030590525.1 Sedimenticola sp.
AATAGAGATCCATCCCCTTCCGGTAGTGCTCAGGCCCCAGGAGGTGATACTGCATCCGTACCACCTCAGCCCCTTTCTCATAGACCGTGACGGTGTAGAAGTTATTGATCTCGATATAGGCATCGGGGCGAACCGGATGGGCCATGGGGCTGGCATCCTCGGCAAACTGATGGGCCCGCAGCAGACGTACATCCTCGATCCGCTTGACGCTCCGGGAACTCATGTCAGCCGAGAACTCCTGGTCCCGGAACACGGTCAGCCCCTCTTTCAGGCTCAGCTGGAACCAGTCCCGGCAGGTGATCCGGTTGCCCGTCCAGTTGTGGAAGTATTCGTGGGCGACCACGCCTTCGATTCCCTTAAAGTCCTGATCGGTGGCAAGGTCTGGCCGGGCCAGCACATATTTTGAGTTGAATACGTTCAGCCCCTTGTTCTCCATCGCCCCCATGTTGAAATCGTTGACCGCCACGATCATGTAGATATCGAGATCGTACTCCCGGCCGTACTGTTGCTGGTCCCAGGCCATGGCACGCTTCAGAGAACGCATGGCGTGCTGGCACTTATCCAGATTCTCCGGTTCGACATGAATCTGCAGTGTCACCTCGCGGCCGGAGGTGGTGATGAAGCTGTCGTCAATATGGCGCAGATCTCCGGCAACCAGGGCAAACAGGTAACAAGGCTTGGGGAACGGGTCCATCCAGGTCACCCGGTGGCGCCCGTCTGACAACTCCTCCCGTTCCATCGGATTACCGTTGGAGAGCAGTACCGGGTAACGTTTCTTGTCGGCAGTAATCGTGGTAACGAAGCGGGCCATCACATCGGGACGATCCAGAAACCAGGTGATATGGCGAAAACCCTCCGCCTCGCATTGGGTGCAGAACATACCGCCAGAGCGGTAGAGCCCTTCAAGGGAGGTATTTCCCTGGGGTCTGATCCGGACTTCGCTCTCCAACACGAACTGGAGCGGCACCCGATGGATGGTCAGCCCCCTGGTATCCACCTGATAATCCGCAGCGGCCATGGGGTTGCCATCCAGGGTGAGAGAGATCATCTCCAGCCCCTCACCATGCAGAAACAATTCCGCTCCATCTCCCGGCGCGGCCGGATTACGGCGCAGGCTCAGCTGGGCGTGGACCCGGGTCTCCTCTTCACCCAGATCGAAGCGCAGGATGGCCTGATCGATAAGGAACCTCGGGGGGAGATAGTCTTTAAGATGGATGGTCTGGGGTGTATCACGAAGCATGGAAAGGATCTTCTCTCAGGTCAGGAGCCGGCAAATCCCCGGCAGTTGGTGGATTCCCTGGACTATACTAAAAGCGCACCTGGACCGCCAAAATAGGGATTGTTAGGATAGGAGGTCACCGTTCTGACCAGAGAGAGTCGAGTATGCCTAAAGTCGTCATATACACCACCCGCATCTGTCCTTATTGTGTACGTGCCAAGATGCTGTTGAAGAAGAAAAGGGTGAAATATGAGGAGCGGTACATCGAGGGAAACCGAGAACTGATGCGGGAGATGATCGAACGCAGCAAGCGGCGAACCGTACCTCAGATATTTATCGATGATTACCACGTCGGCGGCTACGACGACCTGGCTGAGCTCAACGCCTTCGGAAAACTGGACCCCCTGCTGGGGCTGAAGCCACACATGGAGCCCGACGTCACAGAGGGAGAAGCCGACCCCACATGAACCCACAGACCCAACTGGGGGGCCTGCGCCTGGATAAATGGCTGTGGGCCGCCCGCTTCTTCAAAACCCGGCAACTGGCGGTAGAGGCCATCAATGGCGGCAAGGTTCACCTGAACGGTCAGCGTACCAAAGCGGGGAAAGAGATACATCCGGGCTCCAGACTGCGCATACATAAGGGGATTCTGGAGTGGGAGATCGTCGTCACCCAGATACCCAGACAACGCCGCCCGGCGTCCGAGGCGATACATTTCTATGAAGAGAGCGAACAGAGCCTGGAGCGGCGCCACAAGGTAATTGAGCAGCGGCGCAACCTCGGTGCCCCGCCCCATGCCCACAGCGACCGGCCAAACAAACGCGACCGCCGCATGATCCAGCGTTTCACCCGGAGGTAGCAATGGACCAGGACGCCTACCATTCCACCTATCGAGATATGAACGAGCGCTACTGCCTGTTCGAAAAAGGCATCCTCGCCGGCCAGTGCAGTTGCTCCCGGGCAGAGCGTTTCTACCTGGCAGAGAGAGAAGGAGTACACTGCGACTCGGACCAGGCCCAGTGCCAGTGTGATGAATGGCTGAAGCTGGTTCGTCAGCACGCCCGCTTTGCCCTCAAATCCCAGAACGACACCGGCATCCTGCCCCATGCCAAAGCGATGCGCGTACAGGTGGGAGGTCTGCAAGGGCTACACCTCGCGACCCACCCGGGGCAACCGCTACCAACGGTGATCGCTGATATCCATGGGCTGATCAGCGAGGCCGTGGAGCAGTTCCAGACGCTGGGGGAAGTGCCGTTTCAGGAAGTCATCAAGCAGATCGCTTCCTACCAGGGAAGAAAGCGCCGCAGGAAGCGGTAGAGGTACACACCCCTGAGGCCCTTGCCAGTAAAGCCCTACTTTCTATGCCCTTTACCAGAGAATGTTGACCGGGATCATAGCACTGATCGCCATCTTCCTTTGGTATAACAGGTTGAGTAAATATTCTATTTTCAGCAACTATTCAGCACACCGGTTAAGTGGCGGCCACGGGCCATAGGCAAACTGAACAGTACCCTTTTTATTTAGCAATCACTGACATTCCTGAGGAGAAAATAATGCCTGCATACACCACCCACGATATCCGAAATATCGCCCTGGTGGGCCAGTCAGGCGCCGGTAAAACGACGCTGGCCGAAGCCCTTTTGTACCGCGCCGGTGCCATCGGCAACCAGGGTAGTATAGAAAATGGCGACACCACCTGTGACTTCGATCCTCAAGAAAAGAAATACCAGCACTCCCTCGACTCGGCCCTGGCCTGGCTGGAGCGGGATGGCAAACATATCAACCTCCTCGACACCCCCGGGCTAAGCGACTTTTTCGGCCGCGCCTTCAGCATATTTCAGGCGGCGGAGACCACGGCGGTGGTAATCAACGCGGAGGCGGGCATCGAACCGGCGGCACTGACCATGATGGAGCATGCCCAGAAGGACGAGCGCTGCCGCCTGATCATCGTCAACAAGATCGACTCTCCGGACACAAACCTGGCGGGCCTGGTTGAGCAGATCCGGGAGGCGTTCGGTAACCAATGCCTGCCACTAAACCTGCCTAATGCGGCAGGTGACGGTGTAATCGACTGTTTTTTCACCCCCGAAGGTGGTGACACCCTCTTCTCCTCCGTCGCCGAAGCTCATACCAACATCATCGACCAGGTGGTGGAAGTGGATGAGAAGCTAATGGAGATCTACCTGGAACAGGGCGAAGAACTGGAACCCGAACAGCTGCATGACCCCTTTGAACAGGCACTGAGAGAGGGGCACCTGGTCCCGATCTGTTTCACCTCTGCCAGGAGCGGTGCCGGTATCGACCAGCTACTGGAGGTGATGGTGAAACTGATGCCGGACCCCACTGAGGGCAATCCGCCCCACGTCCTCAAAGGCGAGGGGGATGCCGCGGTACCAGTCGATGTGACAGCAGACCCGGGGAAACATGCCATTGCCCATGTATTCAAGATCAGCAATGATCCATTCCGGGGACGACTCGCACTGACCCGGGTCTATCAGGGTACCATCAAGCCCAACAGCCAGCTGTTCATCGGGGAGGAACGAAAGCCCCTCAAGATGGCCCACCTGCTGCAACTCAGGGGCAAGGAGCAAGTTGACATGCCGCAGGCGGTCCCTGGGGATATCTGCGCACTGGCCCGGGTCGAAGAGGTTTTCCGGGACGCGGTGCTGCACGACTCACACGAGGAAGATCACCTGCACCTGCAGCCGGAGAGCTATCCCATGCCGCTGTTCGGGCTGGCACTGATCCCCAAAAACCGCAGTGATGACCAGAAGCTCTCCGATGCCTTACGCAAGCTTGAATCGGAAGACCCCTGCCTGCGGGTGGAACACGATAACCAGGCCAATGAAACGGTGATCCGCGGCATGGGCGATCTGCACCTGCGTATCATCCTGGAGCAACTGGAGCAACGCTATAACGTGCATGTGGATACCCGCCCACCGAGCATCCCCTACCGGGAGACCATTAGCGCTGCCACCGAGGGGCACCACCGCCACAAGAAGCAGACCGGTGGTGCCGGTCAGTTCGGGGAGGTATTTCTGCGGGTGGCGCCACTGGCACGAGGCGAGGGATTTCAATTCGTCGACGAAGTCAAAGGCGGTGTCATCCCGGGCCAGTTCATCCCTGCGGTGGAGAAGGGGGTGCTGCAGGCAATCGAAGATGGGTTTATCGCCGGCTATCCGGTCCAGGATATCCGGGTAACCGTCTACGACGGCAAGTTCCACCCGGTAGATTCCAAGGAGATCGCGTTCGTCACCGCCGGTAAGAAGGCGTTTCAGGCGGCCCTGGAAAAGGCACGCCCACTGATACTGGAGCCGATCGTCAGCATCCAGGTGACGGTGCAGGGGAATGCCATGGGCGACATCACGGCTGACCTCTCCACCCGTCGGGGCCGGGTCAGCAGCACGGATGCAGGTGCCGGCAACCATATGCTGATCAGTGGCCTGGTACCCCTGTCAGAGCTGGAGGACTACAGCTCAAAGCTCAAGTCCATCACTGCCGGGGAGGGGAGCTATGAGATCTCCTTCAGCCACTATGACCCGGTTCCGGGCAACGTGCAGCAGGAACTGGCCAAGCGGCATCAGCGTAAGGAGGAAGAATAAGGGTTGAAAGCAGGACCTGGATCCTGGGCCCCTGTCAGAACAGCGAACTCCTGACTCAGCGGGGTCATCACCGGCTCCAGTTTGCGGTGCATCAGACTGCCCATGGCATCGCTGCCCTTGAGCACCGGGCGCAGGATGCCGTAGCCGATGCCGGAAAGGATCCGCATGCTTCTGATCTCTGGAAGCAATTCCGGGGCGATGGCCAGGAGTTCATGCACTGCGGTTGAGGTGTCGATAAAGCTGTCCGCCTCCTGCTGCAGCTGCTCCAGGGCCTGGTCCGGGTCCCCTTCAGATCGGATCGATCCCGCATAATGGCGAATCACATCCAGTGTGGCGTTGACCACCTCCTGGGTGGGCGGTTTCTGCAGAATACGCGCACAGGTCTGGATGAAGGTCTGACCACCGCCCGAAAGGAACCGCAGACAGAGGGCTGCCATCCCATTACCTGCGCCGACCAGCCCTGCCAGCCGCCGGCTCAGTTCAGGGAAGTCCGGGCGGTCAGACAGCTGCTCCGGCAGATCGTCCGGTGTAGCGGCAATGAAGCCCACCAGGTAAGGGCTCTTGCGCCCAGCCTTCTTCCATAGCCTCAGACGGGTCTCTTCATCCAGGAGCCCGGGCTGCAGGGCGACACAGACCGACTCCATCATCGCTTCCGGCTCGGTTTCGAACGGCAGGTAGTCAATCAGGTAGCGCGCCATCTGCCGCCCCGTCTCGCTCTCTGCCACCGCCCGGGTCTGCAGCATACGCCTGGCGTTCTCCGCCTCCTCTGCAACCCACCAGGCACGCCTGGCCAGCTCTGCAGTCAGACCCTCGGCACAGACCACAGCGAATACGGCTGTCTGGTCCCCCAGCATCAGCAGCTGCTCCAGGCTGTCCTCCCGCATCTGCCCCATACGGGTCCAGCGCTGTAGATAGAGGGGATATCCACCGGGGCTGCCGAGTGCCTGTTCTGAGAGAAAGGCTCGAACCTGCTTCAGATACTTCTCATCGAACCCTTCGGGGTTGAGCTTGACCGCCACCTGCCCCCCCTGGAGCAGTCCATGAAGGGTCATGCTGGATTCATTGATTCGGATGGCCAGCGGCTGGTTGGCGAGTAGAACATTGAGACGCAATGCGTCTTCGCTGGAGAGTGGCATAGACTCAATCCATCCTGGTTAGACTTTGTTAAGGAGCCTCTGATCAAGTCGTGAACTCGCATCTTGCGGCCAAAATGTCCGGGCTCTGCGTTGCAAATCTTCGCAATAGCCTGCTATTACGTGCGATTCGCGCCTTAATCCCGAACATTTTGTTCCACAATCTGCTTCGTCCAGACTTAATCAGAGGCTCC
>JAUUYI010000383.1 GCA_030590525.1 Sedimenticola sp.
GAGAATAGAGAACCTACTGCGGAAAAGCCATTTTGGCCCATTTTTCCGCTCATTTTCGTTAAATATGAGTAACTATTCGCCTCAAATGACCGAAAAAATGGACTCAAAATGGCTTCCCCTCGCTACGACCGCCATGGATGGCGGAAGTGCCGGTTTTGCAGGAGCAACAAACCGGTCGGCTTCTATTCTCGGACAGGCTCCTAGTAGCCCCCCGCCCCTGCCACGCTCCATCCATCAGGCACTGGAGGCGATCGCCGGCCGGGAAGGGCTGCTCACCGACCCGGGTGACTGCTGGCCCTATGGCTACGACAACAGCCGCCGCCAGGCCCTGCCTCAGGCGGTGGTGTTTGCCACCTGTCATCAGCAGGTGCTCGAACTGGTACAGCTCTGCAATCAGAAGGGTATAAAACTCACCGCCCGGGGAAAGGGAACCGGCACCACCGGCGCCACCGTTCCAGACCAGGGTGGCATCGTGCTCTCACTGGAACGAATGAACCGAATCCTGGAGATCGACACGGACAATCGCCTGGCACGGGTTGAACCCGGTGTCACCAATGGGGCGCTGCAGGCGGCACTCGCTGAACAGGGCTTCTTCTGGCCACCTGACCCTACCAGCGCTGCGGTATGCACCATCGGTGGTAATCTAGCCTACAACTCGGCCGGCCCCCGGGCAGTAAAATATGGGACACCGAGGGAGAACACGCTGGGACTGCAGGCGGTAACCGGTGCCGGAGAGACGATCCATACCGGCGTCAGCACCACAAAAGGGGTGGTCGGCTACGATCTGACCCGCCTGATCATCGGTTCCGAGGGGACCCTGGCGGTAATCACCGGGGCGGTACTCAAGCTTACCCCGCTGGCCGAATCGAAATGCACGCTTCAGGCCTGCTACCAGGATGTCCATGCGGCGGCCAGGGCGGTCTCCACCATCATGGCCCAGCCAGTCACCCCCTGTGCCCTGGAGTTCATGGATGGCGCTGCCATTGACATGGTCCGGGGGTTCTCCGACCTGCAGCTGCCACCTCAGGTGGGGGCAATGCTGATGATCGAAGTAGACGGCCCGCGCCACTGCCTGGATCAATCGGTAGCCGCAGTGGAACAGGCCGCCAGGAACGAAGGGGTGATCAGCGTGGATGCCGCTCGCACCGATGAAGAAGTGGAGCGCCTTTGGCGCACCCGCAAGGCACTCTCTCCTGCACTGCGCAACGTGGCGCCAAAAAAGATCAACGAAGATGTGGTAGTACCGGTATCACGCATCCCGGCACTGATCGAAGGGCTGGAGCGGCTCTCCCGGAAGCACGCCATCCAGATCGTCAATTTCGGCCATGCCGGCAATGGCAACATCCATGTGAATCTGCTGACCGACCCGGATGATGCGCATAAGACCACTCACGCCCAGGCCTGCCTCAGCGATATGTTCGACCTGGTTCTGAAGCTGGGGGGCACGCTCTCGGGAGAGCACGGCGTCGGGCTGGAAAAACGGGATTTCGTCGCCCGGGAGATCGACCCGCCAACCCTGAGGTTGATGCAGCGCATCAAGGGCCAGTTCGACCCCGGCAACATTCTCAACCCCGGCAAGGGCCTGCCTGAAGCGGGTTGATAACAATGACCTCAGCCGGGGCTGTCAACCGGAATTGTGGTTACAGGAGTGGGTCGGGGCTCGGTTCCGGATCCGGAAGGCGATCCGGCCAGCTGTTCAACCTCTTGCCACAAGCAATCTGTTCTGTCTGAGCTACTGAAAAGTTCATCTTTTTCATTATCATACCCTGCGTTCAGAATGATTCCGTATATACTGAGTCAGTCGATATCGATAGAGACCAGCTGTGTCACCAGGGCCGGAATTTTCTGTTTGAGAAAGATCTTCACCGTTCGTCCAGCCCTGGAACCCAGCAGATCCCCGATCTCAGGCGACTCCAGTCCCCGCCCCTCAACCTGCAGCCGTTGTTCAGAAACACCCTTCTCCCTGATGTATGCTGC
>JAUUYI010000177.1 GCA_030590525.1 Sedimenticola sp.
GGATAAAAAGAACCCTCGCTTAATGACTTTTCTCATCAATATTCCAAACCATATTTCAATCTGGTTCATCCATGACGCATGTTTGGGTGTGTAGTGAAAAACGATACGCTTGTCCTTATTGCTCAGAGCTCGAACAACCGCCTCACGGCGGGAGCTGACACCGGGGGTACGAAAGGGATGTTTCAGGCGCGCCTTGACGGTCGCCGGAGAGATCGATAGCCGGGTCGCGATCTCCCTGTTCCGCAGCCTCCGTGTCGGAAGATTCAGGAGATCGAGCTTACGAACGGTGAGAGGCCTGGCCCCCATAGCCTGACAGCTATGAGGATATTTTTTTCGAAGGCGTCTTTTCCTTGGAACTGTCTGGCTTGACAATGGTAACGGTCACATCCTGTTTTACCTTCTGCACTCCCTGCACGATCACTTTTTCGCCTTTCTTGAGACCTTCCTTGACGATCCAGTAGTGCTTGAAAGCCCCGCCGATGGTCACCTTGCGGTGATCGACCTTATTGTCATCCCCGACCACATAGACGTGCATCCCCGCCTGACTCTGGATCAGGGCGGGCTGGGGGATCAGCAGGGTATCGGGTTGGTGGCCCACGGTCAGTGTCAGTGGGACATACTGGCCGGTAATCAGGGCGGCGTCTAACCCTTCCTTGTGGGGGTTGGAGATGACGACGCGTGCCTCCATGGTGTCCGTGGACGGATTCACCCTGGCACTGACGTAGTCCAGGGTCCCCTGGTTGGCGTACTCGCTGCCGTCCGGCAATTTGATGCTCGCCGTGATCTGATCCCGCGGCAATCCCAGGCCCTTGCGCTCTAACTTCTGCACTGTATAGCTCTGGGCACGGCTGGCGTTGAATACCGCGTAGATGGGATCCACCTGCACCAGGGTGGTCATCACGTCCTGGTCTTTCCGGACCAGCTGACCGACATTGATCCGGGTCTGCTGGATACGCCCGGTCAGCGGTGCTGAGATATGGGTGTAGCCCAGGTTGATCTTTGCGGTGTCGATATCAGCCCGGTCTGCATCGATGGATGCCTTGACCTCGGCCAGATGGGCGAGGGCTTTTTCTTTGTCTTCCACCGAGCCCGCCCCGGCTTTGGCCAACCGGGTGTAGCGTGCCGCCTCGCTCTTCCAGAGCTTTACGCTGGCCTGGTCCTTCTTCAGCGCGGCCTCAGCCGCATCGAGCCGTGCCTGGAACGGCTTGGGGTCGATCAGGTACAGCGGGACGCCGGCCTGCACGTAATCCCCTTCGGTGAAATAACGCGCTTCGATATAGCCGGATACTTTGGGGATCACGTCCACTTTCTTGAGCGCTTTTATGGTCGCGCTGAACTGCATGGTAATGGGTATCTTCTGCTCCACCACCTCGGCCACCTGGACCTCGGGCGGTGGTGGTGCGGCGGTTTTCGGCTGCTGCTTGTCACAGGCGGCCAGCAGCAGGGTTGCACAGAGGCTGAGGGCTATAACCTGCCTGTGTGTCGGTTTTTTCAGCGGCATATTGTGCATATCTCAATCCTGGATTAAGACTCGGCCTGGGGCTGAGCCTGGGTATCCGTTGGGGTAATTTCGGCCTTCCTTTCCCTGAACTTTTCGATCACCACGTAGAACACCGGTACGTAGACGATCATTATGGTGGCGAAGGCCAGGCCGCCGACCACCGCGGTGCCCAGGGACTGACGGCTGCCGGCGCCGGCGCCGGTGGCAATCACCAGCGGCATCAGGCCGACAACGAAGGCGATGGCGGTCATCAGAATCGGTCGAAGCCGCAGGCGCGCCGCGGTCATGGCGGCATCCAGGATGCTCTTGCCCTGCTCGTGCTGTTCCTTGGCGAACTCCACAATGAGAATGGCGTTCTTGGCCACCAGGCCGATCAGCATCACCAGACCGATCTGCCCGTATACGTCCAGCGGCATGTCACGCAGGTACAGCGTACCCAGGGCGCCCAGCAGGCCGAGCGGGATGGAGAGCAGGATCATGACCGGCATCAGCCAGCTCTCGTACAGCGCGGAAAGCACCAGGAACACGAACACCAGCGACAGGCCAAAGATCAGCGGCGCAATGTTGCCGGCTTTCAACTGCTGGTAAGTGAGCCCCGTCCACTCGTAGCCGAAACCCTCCGGCAGGTCGGTTACCGCCAGTTCCTGCATGGCCTGGATGGCTTGCCCGGTGCTGAAACCCGGTGCATTCGTACCCTGAACGGCAACCGATTTGTACTCGTTGTAATGGGAGATGATGAACGGGCCGACGATTGGTTTTATCTTGATGAAGGCGTCGAGCCGGATCATCTCGCCCGTCTTGTTTCTCACCTGCAGGCGGCCGATATCGCTGACCTCATCCCTGGCCTCTTTCTCGGCCTGCAGATAGACCCGGTAGACCCGCCCGTAGCGATTGAACTCGTTGACGTACAGCGAACCCATATTGAGCTGCAGGGTGTCGAAGATGTCGGTAAGGGAGACGCCCCGTGTCTTGGCCTTGACCCGGTCGATCTCCAGAAAACGTTTTGGTGCCTCAGCATTGAAAGTCGTATAGACACCGGTCAACTCAGGGCGTTTCCGCGCCTGTTCGATGAAATTATTCGCCACTTTGGTCAGTGCCTCGATCCCCTGGCCGTTCAGATCCTGGATCTCGAAGGTGAAGCCGCCGGTGGAGCCCAGCCCGGGAATCGATGGCGCGTTGACGACCAGGATCCGCGCCTCAGAGATCTTGTCGGCCTTGGCCTGCAGGCTGCTGATGATCGCTTGCAGCTGGGTGTCGGGTGTCTTGCGCTCATCCCAGGGCTTGAGTATGACGAATGCAACGCCGGAGAAGGTCTGTTTGAGGGCGTCGATGATGTTGTAGCCCGTGAGCTCGACCGACGCCGCCACACCGGGTGTCTTATGCGCCAGCTTGGAAATCTTTGACATCACCGCCTTGGTGCGCTCCACCGTCGCCCCCTCGGGCAGGCTTACCACCAGCATCACATAGCCCTGGTCCTCCGCGGGGACGAAACCCGTGGGCACGGTGTCGAACATGACCACCATCAGTGCGACCAGGCCGGCAAAGCTCAACAGGGTCAGCACCCAGACCCGGGAGAGCCCCTTGACACTGGAGGCGTAGCCGTTGGCCAGGCCATCGAAGGCGGTATTGAAGGCGCGGAAGAAGGCATTCTTTTTGCCGCTTGACGGGCGCAGAAGCACCGCGCTGAGGGCGGGGCTCAGGGTCAGGGAGTTGAAGCCCGAGAGAAACACCGCGATAGCAATGGTCAGGGAAAACTGATTATACAACTGGCCGGTCATGCCGGGGATGAAGGAGACCGGCACGAACACCGCGATCAGCACCAGGGTGGTGGCAATGATCGGGCCACGCACCTCGGCGATCGCCTCCCGCGTCACCTGCTGGATATCGGTTGCGCCTTCATCCAGTTTGCGCATGACGTTTTCCACCACCACGATGGCGTCGTCCACCACCAGCGCCACGGCCAGTACCAGGCCCAGCAGGCTGAGGATGTTGATGGAGAAGCCCAGCGCTGCCATAAAGATGAAGGTGCCGATCAGTGACACCGGGACCGCGATCACCGGGATCAGGGTGGCTCGCCAGTCCTGCAGAAAGATGAAGACAACAAAAATGACCAGGGCAACCGCCTCGAACAGGGTGACAATGACCTCGTGTACCGAGTCTTTGATGAACACTGTGGTGTCATAGTTGATAGACCATTCCACGTCCTCGGGAAAATCCCTGGCCAGCCGGTTCATGGTCTCGCGCACCGAATTCGCGATGTCCAGGCCGTTGGCGGTGGCCAGCTGCGAAATTATCTGAAAGGAGGTGGGCTTGCCATTGAGTTCGGCGTCCCAATCATACTCCTCCGCGCCCAGCTCCACCCGGCCCACATCCTTGATGCGCACCACCGAGCCATCAGGCAGCGCGCGTACCACGATATCCTCGAACTGGGAGACCTGATCCAGCCGGCCCAGGGTGCTGAGCTGGAACTGGAAGGCCTGTCCCTCGGGTGCCGGTGCCTGCCCCACCTTGCCGGCCGCGACCGGCTGATTCTGCTCCTTGACGGCATCCGCCACGTCGCTGCCGGTGATCCCCAGGTTACTCAGCCTGGCGGGGTCCAGCCAGATGCGCATGGCATACTTGTTCAAACCATCATTACTCACTGTCGCCACGCCGGGGATGCGCAACAGTGGATCGGTGATGTGGATATCCGCGTAGTTCTTTAGAAAGGCCCCATCGTGGGTGCCGTTGGGGGAGGTCAGGTTGACCCCCAGCAGCATATTGCTCGAGTACTTGGTGATGGTTATGCCAACCTGATTCACCTCGGGCGGGAGTTCCGACGTCGCCTGATTGCTGCGGGTGAGGGCCTCCACCTGGCCGATGTCCTGATCGAAACCCACCTCGAAGGTAAGGTTGATGATCGAATCCCCGTTGTCGGTGCTGCTGGAGGACATGTAGATCATGCCGGCGGCGCCGTTGAGTTTCTCTTCCAGCGGCATGGTCACCGTGTTCTCCACCACGTCGGAACCGGCGCCGATGTATTGGGTAGAGACCTGTATCTGCGGCGGCACCAGCGGTGGAAACTGGGCGATCGGCAGGGTCAGCATGGCGACCGCGCCAGCCAGAACCATCATCAGGGCGATGGCGGAGGCAAAGATGGGGCGGGTAATAAAAAAATTCACGGGTTTCGTTCCTGCGCCTTGGGCAGCGGTGCCATTTCGGATAGGATCTTAACGGTACAGATCCGGCAAGTCGAGCGACTCGTTGCTGTAATCCGGAGCAGTATATCCGCTTCTCTATTTCTCGCTCGGGTGAATTCAGGGGGAGATGGGCACCCAGCTAAACCTATGCTTCGATACTGAGAAAGTTTCTGTTTACCCCGTAATCCGGGGATAGTTTACCTGTTTCGCGAGTCTTAAAGATGAGACAGGGTCGCTTTCTGGCTTGAAAAGCACCAAATGAATGGAAAAAACTGAAAGAAAGATCAGCTAACCCACGGATTAAAGCCCATCAGTTACGCGGTTTTAAAGATGTTTATAAAATTAAACTTCGATCGTAAGCTCCCAGTTAACCCCGTCGAGAGGCCCTGTTTACCCCGGCTGGGGGACGCCGTGACCCCAACTGACGTTTCTACGGGCATTTTTCGTTCGCCAACTAAAAAGGGGGCCGAAGCCCCCTTCCTCATCCAGCCGTTTATAAGGCTCAGGCCTCGTCTTTTGCTATTGCCTTCATGCTGAGCCGAACCCGGCCCTGCTTATCCACTTCCAGCACCTTGACCTTGAC
>JAUUYI010000353.1 GCA_030590525.1 Sedimenticola sp.
ACCAGCCACCACAGGGGGTAACGCCCTGCCAGCAGTACGCCGGTGCGGTAGAACTCTTCCAGCAGGAGCCGGTGCTGGGTCGTGCCGCTGCTGTCGTAGGAGATCTGATCCAGTTCGCCCCGGCGGAATGCCGCAGGATCGACCAGGTAGATATGGGCCTCAAGCCCCTGTTCCATGGCCCACTGTTCGATGCCGCCCACCTTGGCGCGCAATGTTGCCATTGCCTTGGATGAAAGGTGTGAGTCATGGCACAGCCAGATATCCAGATCACTGGTCGCGTTATGCGCGATGCTGCCGGTGCTGCCCATCAGGTAGAGCCCCTGGATGTGGTAGCGCCGCCGCGCCCGGCTCCGGTAGGTGAAACTTCGGCTGATCTTTTTTACCGCCCGAAGCTGGGTCTGGGAGGGGGTGAAGTCGGAGATGCCGGCGGGTGTCTGGGTGTTGACGAAGCCTGGCAGCATCGGGTGGTTGATGTGGAACAGGAGGGGAAGCAGGGTGACGAACTGCCGCTGCCCCGGGCGCAGTTCCGCCTCTATACGGCGCAGCCGCTCCCTATGCACCGCGAGGAAGCGCCGGCGTATCTTCTGGAGATCCTTACGACCGATACCGTCCCGATAATCGAGTGCGTCGGCCATGCAGTACGTATGCTCAGGAGGCTGAAGCTACAATGCCGATCAGCGGGTCCCGGTTCAGGTTCTCGGCTGCCCTATCCATCAAGCGTCGGTCATCATCTCCTTTTTGCCATTCAGCCAGTCCGAAGCGGAGACTCAGGGTATGTATACTGGTGGACTCAGGCAGGTCTATATCCGAAAAATTGTCCCGGATCTTATCGATCATACGCTCACCCTTCTGGCTGCCGGTCTCCGGCAGGATGACCATGAAATGGTTCTGATCCCAGCGGGCGATGAAGTCCACCCAGCGCATCCTGTCACGAAGATAGCGGCTGGTGGCGAGCACCACTTCATCGTCCGGGACCAGAGAGGGGGATGATTCATCGAGCAGCTCAATGATGGCCAGGCTGAGTGGGTTGTGGTAGCGCCGGCTGCGGGTGACCTGGGTATCGAGCGCCCGTTTCAGCGCCTGCTGGTTGGCCAGGCCAGTCAAGTCATCGGTGATAGCAAGCTCTTCCAGCGCTTTCTTCAGGTGGCTGTTTTCCTGCTGCAGACGTACCTGCTCGGTAATATCCACGAAAAATCTGCTGCTGCCGCCTGTGGCGCTGTTCTTCACCACCTCACACTGTAACCACAGCTCCCGTTCTACTCCTGGTCCGGCCAGGTGCAGTATGCCGCTCTCTTTCAGCAGTCCCCGGAAGGTGGCGAAGGGGAGGGTCTCCCGGGTGTGGCCCAGCAGTTGCCTGGCGGGTATGTTCAGCATTGCTTCCAATGCCGGATTGATCTGTTGGATCTTTCCGGCAGAATCCAGGAGCAGGACGCCAAAGGGGCAGCTCTGCAGGCAGGAATCGGAAAATGTGCTGTTTTGATTCAAGGTCGGTTCCTCTTGGTTCCATGGGGAGATCGGGTTACAGGGATATCAGCGGCAGACCGGGAAAAAACTTTAATTCCGGTCGTGGAGCGTGCTGCCATACTGGCATTTTGCCTCCCTGCAGACTACTTTTAGATAATATCCCTGAAAAGAGCATTTGCCATGGATGAGCATCACGTTTTGTGCAATCTGGCCTTCGAGCCGGGGCAGCCGCTGTGGCAGCGGGTGCCTACCCATGATCCGGAGGGGCAGCTGCTGACCGATTTCATGATGCTTATACCCGGGTTGCAGCAGTGGCCGGAGGTGCGCCGCCAGCAGGCGCTGACAGAGCTGCAGCGGGCCTTCGTCAGGCTCGAAGGACGGGTGATATTCGCAGATCTGAACCTGAAACTCAATCTGTTGTGGGTGAGTATGCGCCCCCACCCGGGTGGCTGTGTCGATGTCGCCGCCCTGGTCCGTGAGTTCGTCCCCGAGGCCATCCTGGTAGCGAGCCAGGCAGAAGCGATGGCCTCACCGGAGAGGCGTAGCGGCCCCCGCTGGCGCAGGGGGCTGAAGTGGTTGCGCGAGTTGTGAGGGCAGTATTCAGAATGAAAAACAGGGGAACCTTTTTGAACCTGGCGCGATCCCATCCTGATTCCTGATTCCTGATTCCTGATTCCTGATTCCTGACTTCTGATTCATTCCTCGTCTTCGTACTCCCCTGCCCGGCGGGCGTCCCCCCGGACCCGCTCTGCCGGGTAACGTCGTTCGTTGATACCGATCTTGCGGTTTGCGGCAGCGACCAGGTTGATATCCAGCCGTTCGGCGCAACGGATCAGGTAGATCAGGATATCCGCCATCTCCAGCGATACCGCTTCCCGTGTGGCTTCAGGAAGGTTGAGGCTCTGCTCCTCGGTCAGCCACTGGAAGTGCTCCACCAGTTCGGCGCACTCGGCGATCAGTGCCATGGAGAGATTCTTGGGGGAGTGAAACTGCTCCCAGTCACGGATTTGTGCAAACGCCTTGAGGCGCAGGTTCAACTGATCGAGGCTGTCCTGTTTCATGCTTCCAGTCGCGCCCGCGCCCGGGCGATGGCCGCGCGTACCTGGGCCGGGGCCGTGCCGCCGATGTGGTCCCGGGCCGCTATCGACCCTTCCAGGGTCAG
>JAUUYI010000339.1 GCA_030590525.1 Sedimenticola sp.
CGAAGTTGGAGCAGGAGGAGATCTCCCGGTAGGCATTCTGGGCCGGCAGCCACACCTCCAGGTCATAGGTCTTGGCCGCTGAAAACCCCAGGTCGCCACCACACAGGGTCACCACCCGGTAGGGTAGTTCCAGTCTCTGCAGAATCGCCTCCGCGTGACCGGTCAGCTGCTCCAGGGTGTCGTAAGAGTCAGCGGGACGCACCACCTGCACCATCTCCACCTTCTCGAACTGGTGCTGCCGGATCATGCCCCGGGTGTCCTTGCCATAGGAGCCCGCCTCGCTGCGAAAACAGGGGGTGTGGGCGACCCAGCGCCGGGGCATCTCCTGCGCTTCGATGATCACATCCCGTACCAGGTTGGTGATCGGCACCTCCGCGGTCGGAATCAGGTAATAAGGCAGTTCTCCCGCAAGTTTGAACAGATCCTGCTCGAACTTTGGCAGCTGCCCGGTGCCGCGCAGGCTCTCCGCATTGACCATGTAAGGGACATAGGTCTCAGTGTAACCGTGCTCCCGGGTATGGGTATCCAGCATGAACTGGGTCAGGGCACGATGCAGACGGGCCAGTGGCCCCTGCAAGGTGACGAAGCGGGAGCCGGTCAGCCTGGCCGCCGCTTCGAAGTCCATGCCGCCCAGCCCTGCCCCCAGGTCCACGTGGTCCCTGGGTTCGAAATCGAATTTCCGTGGCTGACCCCAGCGGCGTTCCTCCCGGTTGTCCTCCTCATCCCGCCCTTCCGGCACGCTTTCGTGGGGAATGTTGGGGATCCCCAGGGCGATCTCCTGCAGTGCCTTCTGAACCTCCGCCAGTTGCTCCTGGGTCGCCTTCAGCCGGTCGCCCAGGCTCGCCACCCGGTCCAGCAGCGGCTTTACCTCTTCACCCTTGCGCTTGGCCTGACCGATCTGTTTGGAAAAGCTGTTACGCTCGTTCTGCAGGCCCTGCGCATCCACCTGCAGCGCCTTGCGCCGGCCCTCCAGGGCAGAGATGCGCCCCACATCCAGTTCGACACCCCGGCGGGCGAGCCGGACGGCGGTGGTTGCGAGTTCATTTCTCAGTAAACGTGGATCCAGCATTTTCTATTCACCCGTATTTGCGTGGGCGCACCAGCTCACCAGATGGCCCGGTTTGATCATCGTTCTCAGGCGCCGAAGTACCTGGGCCGCCTTTTCCGGCCGGTCGAAAAACTCCAGTATCAGGGGCAGGTCCAGAGACATATCCAGCAGGGTGGACGAGTGGATTTCGCCCGATTTGCCAAACCCGGCAATCCCCCTGAACGCCGTCACGCCACACACCTTCTCTTCATCGTGCAGCAACGCCATCAGGCGTTTGTACTGATGATCCCCTTCCGTGATGTAGATGCGGACCATGGTAATTTCTGTGGTTTTCACAGCTCTCTCCCAAGTATCAAGCCAAACCAGGTTGCCAGAATGCAGGCGGAAACCGAGATGATGATATTGAGGCCGGCCTTCAGGAAGTCTGCCTGTTCGATCAGATTCAGGGTCTCGATGGAGAAGGTGGAGAAGGTGGTGAAGGCACCGAGCAGGCCGATCAATACCGCCCCGCGCACTTCCGGACCCACGCTCATCCGTTCCAGGAACAGCACGTAGAGAAACCCCATCAATAGCGATCCCAGTACGTTGACCGCCAACGTCCCATAAGGAAAGCCCCGGCCCACCAGCGCATAGACGCCGGTGGAGACCCAGAAGCGCAGCAGGGCACCGATGGCGCCACCGGCGGCAATGAAGAGAATCTGGGTCAATGGGAGCGGCTCCTGAAAGAGAATCGGCGCATTCTACACCGGGCAGGCCATCTGCACGAAATAGCCGTGCTCCGCACTTCTGGTTCCTATGCTTCTCGTTCCCACGCTCCGCGTGGAAACGCTCTCTGCAGTGAACCCGAATTCTGCTGCAGGTCCCCACGCAGAGCGTGGGAACCAGGCGCCGTGAGTCGCTACCCTCCCTGCCCCTTTTCCCGGGTCTTGCGGTCCAGCGCCCGCAGGCGTTCCAGCTTCTCGCCTATTCGGATCTCCAGGCCCCGTGCCACCGGCTGATAGTAACGCCGCTCCTCCATCCCCTCCGGGAAATAGCGCTCACCGGCAGCGTAGGCATCGGGCTCATCATGGGCATAGCGGTAGGCATGGCCATAGCCCAGCTCCTTCATCAACCGGGTGGGGGCATTGCGCAGGTGTACCGGCACCTCCGGGGAACCTGACTCCCGCACCTCCCGGGAGGCGGCATTATAGGCGGTGTAGACGGCGTTGCTCTTGGGTGCAGCGGCCAGATAGAGCACTGCCTGAGCCACTGCCAGCTCACCTTCGGGACTACCAAGACGCTCCTGCACCTCCCAGGCGTTGAGCGCCAGCTGCAGCGCCCTCGGATCGGCGTTACCGATATCTTCGGATGCCATGCGCACCACCCGCCGGGCAATGTAGAGCGGGTCACAACCCCCATCCAGCATGCTGCAGAACCAGTAGAGGGCGGCGTCCGGGGCAGAGCCCCTGACCGACTTGTGCAGTGCGGATATCTGGTCGTAGAAGTGATCTCCCCCCTTGTCGAAACGGCGCAGGCTGCCGGTGAGCACCTCCTGCACCGCCTGACGGCCGATACTCTCCCCCTCGGACAGGTCTGCTGCGAGCTCCAGCAGGTTCAAAGCCCTGCGGGCATCACCGTCCGCTGCATCGGCAATCATCCGTCTCAGCTCCGGATCCAGGGAGAGCCCGCTTCCGCCCAGTCCGCGTTCCTCATCACTGAC
>JAUUYI010000304.1 GCA_030590525.1 Sedimenticola sp.
CCGAGGGCCTAGGAAAAACAGGACCAAGGATAGAAGCAGGGCCGAGGGCCTAGGAAAAACAGGACCAAGGATAGAAGCAGGACCGGGAATAAAAGCAGGACCGAGGATAAAGGCAGGACAGAAGAGCCAGGTTTAGAATGGTTATATCTTTGTTTTTCTTTTCCTAGGAGGCTGTCGGATTTGACCGATCGAAGCGAAAATCACTGGGAGCGAATCAAATCAGTTTATCGAATGAGGCGAATAGTGGACCTATTTAACGAATTCGATAAGCTGAGTTGATCGCGCTCCAGGGATTTGCAGCCGATTAGCGTTAAATCCGACAGCCTCCTAGAGCTCCTGGGTAATGAACAGATAGGCGAGAACGCCAAGGAGTGCCGCAACAGCGGCGTATTGAAGCAGGATGCAGATGCCCGGAAGGCCGTTGCAGGCACTGCTCAAACGGCACAACTTACAATTTCTCAACGCGTTTACCTCTGCTGCCGGGTCGGTCGTCGAGTATGTCAGGGCAGCACTTCGGGTGGGGGGATGGCATTCGCGCCATCTCAGCTCGAGATATTCGCACAACCGCTGGTAATGAGCAACGCTGTTTCCCCCGATCGAAACTCGGTTTAAACTGCACTTGGTAACTCAATAACTCGGGGCAGCATGGTCCATTGTAGGGGGGATAAGCGTAGCGCATCCACCATCCTGGGCGTTGCAGTATGTGGTTAGGCCATTGGTGGATGCGGCGCGCATAAGTAGGGTGCAAAACTAAAAGATCCGTGGGCGCGCCTTATCCCCCCTACGAAATAGCCTGGGGATATTAAGAAGTTACTGCACTTGCTGATAGCGTATTGATAACGAGGTCAGGTATGCTGATTGAAGGTCCAATGAATGTCACGATAGCCGAACCCGCGGATGGCGCGGGCAAGATACTGGTGATCGCGTTTACCGCGGATTTTCAGGCCCTCGATCTGGCCGCCCAGGGAGCGGTGTTCCGGGAATATCTGTCAACCCTCTCCGAGGGGGTCGCCGCCAGCGGGCTGGACGACCTCAACCGGCAGGGGATGATCATTATTCAGCAGTTTGCCGAGCAGTTGCTGCCCCACATCGAGTCGGGTGAACTGGCGCTGGAGGAGTCCGTGACGGTGCAGATCCGCCAGGAGAGCCAGGCGGGCGCGCTGGTGGACCTGCTGGCGGATCAGCCCTGAGCAGCGGCGATAAAATGGTTGCTGGATCTGGGGGTCCCAGTATCGGTTTCATCAGTCTGGGTTGCCCGAAGAACCTGGTGGATTCGGAGCGGATCCTGACCCAGCTGCGCTCGGAAGGGTATGCTATCTCCCCCTCCTATGAAGGGGCGGACATGGTGGTGGTAAACACCTGTGGTTTTATCGATGCGGCGGTGGAAGAGTCGCTGGAGGCGATTGGTGAGGCGCTGGCAGAGAACGGTCGGGTGATCGTTACCGGCTGCCTGGGTGTACGGGAAGAGCAGGTCAGGCAGGCCCATCCGGCGGTGCTGGCAGTCACGGGCCCCCACGCGTATGAGGCGGTGATGTCGGCGGTGCACCGTTTTCTGCCCCCGCGGCAGGACCCATTCGATGCCCTGCTTCCCGCTCAGGGGGTCAAACTCACTCCCCGCCACTACGCCTATCTGAAGATCTCCGAGGGGTGCAACCACCACTGCAGCTTCTGTATCATCCCCTCGTTGCGGGGTGGTCTGGCGAGTCGTCCGGCGGGCGAGGTGATGCGGGAGGCGCAGAATCTGGCCGATGCGGGTGTGCGTGAGCTGCTGGTGGTCTCCCAGGATACCAGCGCCTACGGGCTGGATCTCAAGTACCGTTCAGCGTTGTGGGGCGGTGGGGTGTTGAAGAGCCGGCTGCCGGAGTTGGCGGGAGCCCTGGGTGAGCTCGGGATCTGGGTGCGGCTGCACTACGTCTACCCCTATCCCAGTGTGGACGAGCTGATTCCATTGATGGCGGAGGGCCGGATCCTGCCCTACCTGGACATGCCGTTGCAGCACGCTAGTGAGGCCATACTGCGTGCCATGGGTCGACCCGCGGCCAGCGAAAAGGTACTCGAGCGCATCGCTGGCTGGCGCCAGGCCTGCCCGGAGATTACCCTGCGCAGTACCTTCATCGTCGGTTTCCCCGGGGAGACCGAGGCGGATTTCGAGCGGCTGCTGGCGTTCCTGGGGGAGGCGCAGCTGGATCGGGTGGGCTGTTTCAGCTATTCACCCGTCGCCGGGGCCGTCGCCAACGCCTTGCCCGGCCAGCTGCCAGAGGCAATCAAGGAAGAGCGGCTGGCCCGTTTCATGGCGGTGCAGGCGGAGATCAGCGCCCGCCGTCTGGCCGCAAAAGTGGGCCGGGAGATGATCGTGCTGGTGGATGAGGTGAACGCGGATCACCTGCTCGCCCGCAGTATGGCCGATGCACCGGAGATCGACGGCAGTGTGATCATCGACGGCGCCTGGGAGCTGGAACCCGGCGACTTCATTGAGGTACGCGTCACCGGCTCCAGCGACCACGACCTGTATGCCGTGCCGGTGAACGAGGCGGAGTGAGGCGGTGTTGCTTTGGCGAAGGTTCGGATCGGATGAAAAACCTTAAAATCAAAAGCGTTCTCGCGCAAAGACGCAAAGGCGCAAAGAGAACCGGAAAAAAAGCGGGAATATATGCTCTCAGCTTTTGTATCCTGCATTGTCATCTGTGCCACAGAACGGCTTTGCGGCCAGATGCGGGATCAACTGGTGGCCCAGTCCAGAGAGGTGACTGAAAGACAGACCAGCGACCCTGGCGCTCGGGTAACTACGCTATACCTGTTTCAGAAGCACCGCGATTCGTTCTAAATACCCAAACAGGCAGCAAATTTTTGTTTTTCTTTGCGCCTTTGCGCGAGAATGTTTTTCAGGTTTTTCTGTCAGAAAGCCGCGCCGCTGGGCTTGCCGACCTTTTTGAGGATCATGGCCAACGGGCAGAAGCCGGTAAAGGCGGACTGGAACAGGTTGGCGCCGACGAAAGCCGTGAGCCAGAGCCAGTTGGCGTCGTGATAGTGGGCCAGCGCGAGGCTGATCAGAATAAAGGCCCCGGCGAAAGCGAAAATCATGCGGTCGATAGACATATTGTGCTCTCCAGCAGTTGTAGAAAGGATAACGGTTCCTGATTACCTACGTGTCTAAGGAACGTGAATGAAATAAGTTGTGCAGATGGCGCCGGATTTTTGTTCGTCTTCGAGGCGCGTAAACAGGCGTGTAGTCGAACTACTCAACTGTTTACGCAACAAAG
>JAUUYI010000112.1 GCA_030590525.1 Sedimenticola sp.
GGTACCGAGCGAACTGGACGCGACCATCCTGCAGCAGGTGCGTGCAACAGATGATTTCGTGGGTGTAGCACCCAGCGGAGTGGATGGGGATCTCCAGGTCAGAGTAGTGGTGCTGGACCCCGAGCGAGGCATGTTTCTACGGGCGCTCTACCCGACCTCGATCAACATTACCAACCTGACCGCCACGGTTCAGGGGGCGTACAACCGTTACAAGGAACTCGCCTTCCTGCGTAAGAGCCTCAAGAATACCTTCATCCTGGCGCTGGGACTGATACTGCTGTTCAGTCTGCTGGGAGCGATGTGGGCAGCGTTCTACACCGCACGCCGCCTGGTGGCACCGATCGCGGATATCGCCGAAGGCACCCGGGCGGTGGCCAAAGGGGACTACGATATGCAGCTGCCGCTTCCCAGGCCTCGCGATGAGCTCGGCTTTCTGGTCGCCTCCTTCAACGCCATGACCAAGCGCCTTGCCCAGGCCCGCGACGAGGCGGCCCACAGCAAGCGCCAGGTAGAGGCCCAGCGGGCCTACCTGGGAACGGTCCTGGGACGGCTCTCCTCCGGCGTCATGGCGCTCGACGCCAATGGGGGAATACGTACCGCCAACCAGGCCGCCAGTATCATTCTCCGGGTGGATGTCGGCCGTTTTCTCGGTCAGCCGCTGGAAATGTTGGCCAGCAGCTCGCCTCAATTACAGCAGTTCATCGATGCGATCCGGGAACCCATGGCCCGGGAGAGCAGGGAGTGGCGCGAGCAGATCACCCTGTTCAGCAGTGAGGGACGTCAGGTGCTGCTCTGCCGTGGCGCCTCCCTGGCCCAGCCGGAAGGGGTCTCCGCCGGCTACGGACTGGTGTTCGATGACATTACCGCCCTGATCCAGGCCCAACGCGACGCCGCCTGGGGCGAAGTGGCACGCCGCCTGGCCCATGAGATCAAGAACCCCCTCACCCCCATCCAGCTCTCGGCTGAAAGGCTGCGCCATAAATATCTGAACAAAATGAAGGCGGCGGATGCAGCGGTTCTGGACCGGGCCACCCGCACCATCGTACAGCAGGTGGAGGCGATGAAGGAGATGGTCAATGCCTTCTCGGACTATGCCAAACCGCCAAGTATGAGTTCCGAGCCGGTAGCAGTGGACCACCTGGTTTCGGAGGTGCTGGATCTCTACCACAGTGCCGGCCTCAGCTCAAAACTTACAATCCTGCTGAATGCAGAAACGGCCACCATCGAAGCAGACCCCTTACGCCTGCGCCAGGTGGTGCATAATCTGGTCAAGAATGCGCAGGAGGCGGTGGCGAAACTGGAACAGCCCCGGATCGAAGTCTCCACCGGCCTGGTGCAGGAGGGAGAGTGCCACTTTGTCGAGTTGCGGGTGACGGACAACGGGCCAGGATTCGACACGGAGACCCTGGCCCATCTGTTCGAACCCTATGTCACCACCAAGATCAAAGGGACAGGCCTGGGCATGGCAGTGGTCAAGAAGATTGTGGAAGAGCATGGCGGGCAGATCTGGGCGGAGAATCGCAGTGAGGGGGGGGCTTGCGTTATCCTGCACTTGCCGGCGCTGGATCTGCAATCAGGCACGGCAGAGGCCCCTTGCAAGATGCCTGAATCCTCTCTCCCTTGAAGGAGATGAGCGGGGTAAGAATGGCTAAAATCAAATGGTTATATTTTTTTGGCCCCAGCGCCCCAGGCATCTCCCGGGGAAAGTGGGGGGTTTTTGCAGGAACCTCGGTAAACTGTGCACTTTCCACTGGCTCTTACCCGAATCTTTCACAAATTGTGCTTGATTTCGCTTGTCTCTTGATTTCACAAGGAATATTTCCTCGGCAACTGCTCCATGCGTTGCTCTACCTCCCGCATCCATGCAGTCGTCAGTCGGCCGTAGTCACCGATACGCCGCTCCTTCGGAAATTTCCTTGTGAAACCAATATACTGCGCGATAGCGGCGAAAATTTATGAAACCTTCGGGCTAATTCGAGGAGTAAACGCGCATGAGTGCACCCCATATTCTGGTGGTGGATGATGAACCGGATATCCGGGCCCTGGTACAGGAGATCCTGCAGGACGAAGGTTATAACGTGACGACGGCAGAGGATGCAGCCGCCGCCCGCCAGGCCCTGCGGGACCGTCGGCCAGACCTGGTGCTGCTGGACATCTGGATGCCCGATGTCGACGGTATCAGCCTGCTCAAAGAGTGGGCCGAGGACGATGCGCTGCCCTGCCCGGTGATCATGATGTCCGGGCACGGCACGGTGGAGACCGCGGTCGAGGCGACCCGGCTGGGCGCCTACGATTTCCTGGAAAAGCCCCTCTCCCTGGCCAAGCTGTTACTGACGGTGGAGCGGTCGCTGGAGGTGGACAAACTCCAGTTGGAGAATATCGGGCTGCGCCGCCACAACGCCCCGGTCATCGAGCCCGTGGGGAAGAGTGCGATCATGCAGCGGATGCGGGAGCAGATCAAACGAGTCGCCCGGCACGACACCTGGGTGTTGATTACCGGTGAGCCGGGGAGTGGCCGGGAGACCTTCGCCCGTTACCTGCATGCCCACAGCGCCCGCCAGGAACGGCCATTCATCGAGGTGGGTGTCTCAGCCATCGCCAAGGGCAATGCGGCACGAGAGCTGTTTGGCAGCGAAGGGGAGGGGAAGATCCACTATGGGGTGCTGGAACAGGCCCGGGGGGGCATCCTGTTCCTGGATGAAGTTGCAGACATGGAGATGGAGGCCCAGGGACAGCTGCTCGGGGCTCTGGATACCGGCTCATTCCTGCGTAGCGGCGGAACCGAGCCAGTGGAGATCGATATCCGCATCATCGCCGCCACCCAGCACACTCTGGAAGAGATGGTACAGAACGGCAGTTTCCGGGAGGATCTGTTCTACCACCTCAACGTGGTGCCCCTGCACATCCCGGCGCTGCGTGAACACCGTGAGGATGTCCCCGACCTGCTCAACTACTATCTGGGCTACTTCGCCACACATGAAAAATTACCCTATCGTCGCATCGCCGTAGGCGCGCAGAACTTCCTGCGCAACCACACCTGGCACGGCAACGTCCGGGAGTTGAAAAACCTGGTTCAGCGACTGCTGATCCTGGGGGCAGGTGATGAGATATCTCAGAATGAAGTAGAGGCGGCGCTGGGTCGGGGCATGCCCCCAGCCGGAGGAGGGGGCAGCGGCTTCCCCGCCTCTTTCGATCAACCCCTGCGACAGGCACGGGAGCAATTTGAAAAGGCCTATCTCGAATACCAGCTGAACAAACACGCCGGCAACGTGAGCCAGATGGCTGCAGAGGCAGAGATGGAACGTACCCACCTCTACCGTAAGCTGCGTTCACTGGGCGTCGAGATCAAGGACCGTAAATGACGGGAAAAACAGAGCCTAGGACCGAGGACCGAGGACTGGGTGACAGCCCCCGGAGGCACCTTTGAAAATCATCATCCTGGGTGCCGGACAGGTGGGCACATCGGTGGCCAACAACCTGGTTTCCGAAGCAAACGACATTACCGTGGTGGATCAGAATCAGGAGCTGCTGAATGCCCTGCAGGACCGCCTGGATCTGCGTACGGTTCGGGGCCACGGGGCCCACCCTGATGTGTTACTGCAGGCGGGGGCGGAGGACGCGGATATGATCCTGGCCGTGACTAACAGTGACGAGACCAACATGGTTGCCTGCCAGGTGGCCTACACTCTTTTCCACACCCCGACCAAGATTGCACGGGTACGGGCACCCGGTTTCACCCGCTTTCCTCAGCTCTTCTCCTATGACGCCCTGCCGATCGACGTACTGATCAGCCCCGAGCAACTGGTGACCGAATACATCACGCGCCTGATCGAAAACCCGGGTGCCCTGCAGGTGCTGGACTTTGCCGGCGGGCGGGTGCGGCTGGTCGCAGTCAAGGCCTTTTATGGCGGGCCGCTGGTCGGCCATGAGCTGCATCGGCTGTATGAGCATATGCCCCAGGTAGACTCCCGAGTGGCAGCCATCTACCGCAAGGGGACCGCAATCCAACCCAAGGGCAATACCATCATCGAGGCGGAGGACGAGGTGTTTTTTATCGCCGCCAAGGAAAACATCCGGGCGGTGATGAGCGAACTGCGTAAGCTGGAGAAACCCTTCAAGCGGCTGATTTTCGCTGGTGGTGGCAATATCGGCAAGCGCCTCGCCGGCTCCCTGGAACGGAATTACCAGATCAAAGTAATCGAAAACGATAAACAGCGAGCCGCCAGCATCGCAGAGGATCTGCCCAGAAGCATCGTGCTGCATGGCGACGTGGCAGACGAGAACCTGCTGCTGGAAGAGAATATCGAGAATACAGACGTCTTCTGTGCCGTAACCAACGATGATGAGGCCAATATCCTCTCTGCCATGCTGGCCAAGAAGCTGGGGGCGCGCAAGGTGATGGCCCTGATAAATCGGCATGCCTATGTGGATATGATCCAGAGTGGCCCCATAGATATCGCCATATCGCCGCAGCAGGCGACCATCGGCAGCCTGCTGACCCATGTACGGCGGGGGGATGTGGTCGTGGTTCACTCACTCCGGCGGGGGGCAGCAGAAGCGATCGAGGCAGTGGCACACGGTGACCAGGGGAGCTCCAAGGTAGTGGGCCGCGCCATCGACGATATCGAACTTCCAAAGGGGGCCAGCATCGGCGCCATCGTGCGCGGAGAAGAGGTGCTGATCGCCCACCATGACATCATCATAGAATCTGAAGATCACGTCATTCTATTCCTGGTGGACAAGCACCGGATACCCGAGGTGGAACGGCTGTTCCAGGTCAATATCACATTCCTTTAAAAGCAGGACTGAAGACCAGGGGATAGCTACCTGCTGACCCGGTAACAGGAGTAATACAAGGTCATGCAGTTCAGTGCCGTACAACGCATTCTGGGCATTCTGCTGATGCTGTTCAGCCTGACCATGCTGCCACCGTTGGTGGTGTCATTCTGGTATGGGGATGGCGCTGCAACCTCGTTTCTATTCGCCTTCCTGCTCATTCTGTCGGCCGGGGTACTCTCATGGGTCATGGTGCGTAAACAGAAACGCGAGCTGCGATTGCGTGACGGATTCATGGTGGTGGTGGCGTTCTGGACCGTACTGGGGCTTACCGGATCCCTCCCGTTCATGCTGGCACACCAGCCCCATATGTCGTTGACCGACTCGGTATTCGAATCCATCTCCGGACTGACTACCACCGGCGCAACTGTCATCACCGGACTCGATCACCTGCCACAGTCGATACTCTACTACCGGCAGCAGTTGCAGTGGCTTGGCGGGATGGGGATTATCGTGCTGGCGGTGGCAGTGTTGCCCATGCTCGGGATCGGTGGCATGCAGTTGTACCGGGCAGAGACCCCGGGGCCGATCAAGGACAGCAAGCTCACCCCGCGGATCACAGAGACAGCCAAGGCACTCTGGTACATCTATCTCGGATTGACCATTGCCTGCACCCTGGCGTACTGGGGTGCAGGCATGTCCCCGTTCGACGCCATCGGTCACGCCTTCTCTACGATTGCCATCGGGGGATTTTCCACCCACGATGCCAGTATGGGCTACTTTGAAAGCACCCTGATTGAGATGATCGCAGTGTTCTTTCTCCTGTGTTCAGGGGCCAATTTTGCCCTGCACTTTACTGCCTGGGGCGGGAGACACAAACACCCGCTGGTCTACTTCGCCGACAGCGAGTTCCGTTTTTATCTGCTGGTAATGGGAACCGTGGCCCTGTTCGTTACCCTTTCGCTACGTCTGAGCGGGACCTATCCGGACTGGTGGGAGGCCATCACCCTGGGGATATTTCAGACCGTATCCATCGGCACCACGGCCGGCTTCACCACCGCTGACTATTCGATCTGGCCGGGATTTATCGCCATGACGCTGCTCTTCTCCAGCTTTATCGGTGCCTGTGCCGGTTCCACCGGCGGCGGGATCAAGGTGATTCGCTTCCTGCTGCTGATCAAACAGGGGCTCCGCGAGATTACCCGACTGATCCACCCCACGGCCCAGATACCCATCCGGGTTGGCGACAAGATCATATCTTCCCGGGTGATCGAAGCGGTATGGGGCTTCTTCGCCCTGTATGTTGCCAGTTTCACCATCATGTACCTGGCTCTGGCCCTGACGGGACTGGACCTGATGACCTCTTTTTCCGCAGTTGCCGCCTCCATCAACAACCTCGGTCCGGGGCTGGGCGACGTCGGGCTCCACTATGGCACCCTGAATAACCCGGCCAAGTGGATCCTCTGTTTCGCCATGCTGCTCGGACGACTCGAGATCTTTACCCTGCTGGTGTTATTGTCGCCGGCGTACTGGCGGAAATGAGCGGGGCAGGGTGCAAGGCGCCTGGAGGGAAAACAAGGTAGATCCTGGCTTTCAGAATGGATGTTTCTGAGGAGGTATTGTCGTAAGCACCCAGTTAATCCCGTCGAGAGGCCCTTGGTATCATTCCACCTGTTCCAGCCAGCTCCGCCTCGATCAACTCGAACAGATTCTGTATAGCATCGCCGATCTGGTGATATCGCCACTCTTCCAGGCTTCATTTGCGGCCGATGCGTTCGAGGCAGGCCTGCACCTCACCGGGTCCATCCGTGGCGAGTTTCTTACCTGGAAAGGCCTTTATATACTCCTCGGCATGAATCACATACCTGCGCAGCACCTTGGCATTAACACCTTGTTTCTCCAGCTTATTGATGTGGCGATCCCAGAATCTGCGGATCGCCGGGTCGGTGGTTGAATTGTAAGCGGACACAGGCTATTCTCCCTTTTATTCATGATGGTATTCCGTTACCTGGATAGAGCGGTACA
>JAUUYI010000275.1 GCA_030590525.1 Sedimenticola sp.
ACTTCTCGTAGTATCCAAAGAAGTGGTGCCGGGGCCCGAAGGTCACCTGACGCAGGGGGTCTGTGAACTGGCCGAAGTGTATCCATCGGTATAGCCGGGGGTGCTGCCGCCATCCCTTGGTTTCCAGCCATTTTTCCAGTCCATGGCGAAGCCGCCAGGGGATCAGTCTGTTTTCCTGCACCCAGTTGCGGTAGATGTCCATATTTTCAGCCCGATTTCCGTCTCATTCCGCGAGGCCGATCAACACAAGATAGAGTCGTTCCGGCAAAAGGGCGGGTAGCAGGTAACGGAGATCTTTCAATTTCCAGTAGCCGGTGCGCAGTACCAGGCGGAATATACGCCGGGCAGAGACCAGGTCACGCCGCCAGTAGTTGTCGTAGCCGCGGCGCAGCAGCCCGCCATCTATCAGAGCCCTGAGTTCGTCATCGTTGAACTGGGAGACGAGATCAGGGTGCTGATCGACAAAAGTCTTCTTCACGCTCCAGCTGTTCTGCGCCTGCCGCCACTGCTTGGAGACAATCTGCCCCTGATCGTGGTGTCGGTAGAAGGACATCACTTCCGGTACGAGAACGATGGGATGCGCCATGCCGATACGCAGCCAGAAATCGTAATCCATACAGGTAGGAAGATAAGCCTGGAAGCCGTCGATCTCATCGATGGCACGGCGTCGAACCAGGGCGGCGTGGATCGGCCAGGGGGAGGCTGCCCGCAGGAAACGTTCAGCCTTTCCCTCTTTCTCGTAGTCCGGAGGTACGTGGGGTTCTCCACGCCCCCCTTTCAAGCCAATATTCTGCCAGCCGCAATAGGAGAGCACGGCATTCTCGTTCTCCATCAATGCACTGTGCATCTTCTCCAGAAAATCTTTACGCCACCAGTCGTCTGCATCCAGGAACGCGATCAGGTCACCGTTCGCGTGACGCAATCCCAGGTTTCGGGCTGGATAGGGCCCCTGATTCTCCTGATCGAGTAACGTTACCCTTTCCCGGTACTCCTCCAGAATCTGCCGGGAACCATCGGTAGACCCGTCGTCGATGACGATGAGTTCCACATCGGAGTAACTTTGCTGCAGAACGCTGTCGATAGCCTCACGCAGAAACATTTCTGCGTTGTAACAAGGCATTATGACTGAAATTAGTTGTTTGTTTTTATTTATCATAGTGTTAGATACGAAAATCGGCAACTTCACAATGTAAGTGCAGGCAATAACCTAAAATGTAGGGTGTATCAAGCGGAGCGGATACACCAGGCTACGGCGCGTTGGTGGATCCGTCACTGCGCTCCTTGTTTCACCCTGCCGTTTGCCCTGGGTTATTGAGAAGTTACATAATCAAGCGTTTGCTGGAAGTATAGTCGAAAGGTCAGAAACTGTGTGTCTACTCCACCTGCACACCATCGACCCGCTGGAAGCCGCGCGGCAGTTTGTTACCCCGGCGGCCCCGTTCACCCTGATAGTGATCCAGGTCCGATGCTTTGAGGGTGATGTGGCGTTTGCCGGAGAAGGCGGTCAGACGACCACCCTGCGGCACACAGGCGATGGCCACCACGAACTCCGCCCGGGACTCCACCCGCCGGGCCGGGATGGAGATGATCTTGTTGCCCTTGCCCCGGCTCATGGCCGGCAGCTCGGAGACGGGAAACACCAGCATCCGGCCCTCGTTGGTAATTGCCACCACCCGATCCGTGGCAGGATCGCTCACCCGGGACGGCCGCATCACCCGCGCCCCCTTGGAGAGGGTAATCAGGGCCTTGCCGGCCTTGTTCTTGGCAAACAGATCCTTCAGCTGCACGATGAACCCGTAGCCTGCATCCGAGGCCATCAGATACCACTGATTCAACTCACCACCGAGCACCGAAATAAAACGGGCACCGGCCGGTGGTGACAGCCGCCCGGTAAGGGGTTCGCCCTGACTGCGGGCCGAAGGGAGTGTATGGGCCTGGGTCGAGTAGCTGCGGCCACTGGAGTCGAGGAACACCACCGGCTGATTGCTGCGCAACCGGGCCGCGTCCTGGAAGCGGTCCCCGGATTTGTAGTTCAACCCCTCCGGATCGATCTCGTACCCCTTGGCGCTGCGAGCCCATCCCTTTTCCGAAAGGATTACGGTCACCGGTTCCGAGGGGGTGAGTTCGTTCTCATCGAATGCCTCTGCCGCCGCCCGCCTGATGATCGGGGAACGGCGATCATCCCCATACTTCGCTGCATCCGCCTGGATCTCTTTTCGGATCAGGGTCTTCATCCGCTGGCGGGAGCCGAGGGTCTTCTCCAGCCACTCCCGCTCCTTGCTCAGCTCATCCTGTTCCGTCCGGATTCGCAGCTCCTCCAAGCGGGCCAACTGCCGCAGCTTGGTGTCGAGTACGTAGTCGGCCTGGACCTCGGTCAGGCCAAAATGTGCCATCAGCACCGGTCTGGGCTCGTCCTCGGTGCGAATGATGCGGATCACCTCATCGATATTGAGAAAGGCGATCAGCAGGCCATCCAGCAGGTGCAGCCGATCCCGCACCTTGCCCAGCCGGTGCTCCAGCCGGCGGCGCACCGTCTCGTAGCGAAACTCCAGCCACTCTCGCAGCAGGCTCAGCAGATTTTTGACCTGGGGCCGTCCATCGAGGCCGATGATATTGAGGTTGACCCGGTAGCTTCGCTCCAGATCCGTGGTGGCGAACAGATGCGACATCAGTCGCTCCACTCCCACCCGATTGGAGCGGGGCACGATCACCAGCCGGGTCGGGTTCTCATGGTCCGACTCGTCCCGCAGATCCTCCACCATAGGCAGCTTCCTGGTCTGCATCTGATGGGCAATCTGCTCCAGGATCCTGGCCCCTGAGACCTGGTATGGCAGGGCTGTGATAATAATATCACCGTGCTCCCGCACATAACCGGCCCGCATCCGGATACTCCCAACACCACTCTGATAGACCTTGAGCAACTCCTCCCGGGGAGTGATAATCTCCGCCTCCGTGGGGTAATCCGGTCCCTGGATATGCTCGCACAGCTGTTCCAGGCTGGTTTTCGGGCTCTCCAGCAGGCGGATGCAGGCGCTGGCCACCTCGCGCAGGTTGTGGGGCGGGATATCGGTCGCCATACCCACCGCGATCCCGGTGGTCCCGTTCAACAGCAGATTGGGGAGCCGGGCGGGCAGCATCAATGGCTCCTGCAGGGTACCATCGAAGTTGGGTCCCCACGCCACGGTCCCCTGCCCCAGTTCGGAGAGCAGCACCTGGGCATAAGGCGTCAGGCGCGCCTCGGTGTAACGCATGGCAGCAAACGATTTTGGATCGTCCTGGGAGCCCCAGTTGCCCTGACCATCGACCAGTGGATAGCGGTAGGAGAAGGGCTGCGCCATCAGCACCATAGCTTCGTAACAGGCGCTGTCACCGTGGGGGTGAAACTTGCCCAGCACGTCACCCACGGTGCGCGCCGACTTCTTGTGCTTGGAAACGGCAGACAGCCCCAGTTCAGACATGGCATAGATGATACGCCGCTGCACCGGCTTCAGCCCATCCTCGATGTGGGGCAACGCACGATCGAGGATCACATACATGGAGTAGTCCAGATATGCCTTTTCGGTAAACTCCCTCAGGGGCATCCGTTCGATGCCATCCAGACTCTGCTCGATTC
>JAUUYI010000010.1 GCA_030590525.1 Sedimenticola sp.
ATCGTTCAGAATGACAATATCTCACTAAAGTCTTGCACTAAAAGTTCATAGTTTTGCCTACATGGCAAGGATTGTTCCTACAATCCTATTGCATTTCCTCCATCCATGGAGGTCAGAAGTGCCGGTTTTGCAGGAGCAACATACCGGTCGATTCCTATTCTCGGACAGGCTCCTGGGAGTAACAGCCCCAAAGGATAGCATAACGATAAAAAAATATTCCAACCCGTGCTGAGCACCAACAATCATCCCTGTTTTCATGTGCCTTTCAAGTCTCCTAGATCGGCCTGCAGACCTTTTCCTTTAGTTTTCCCGGATGCCGGTGGCACCTGAATCCCAAACCGATGTAGAATTCCGGCCTCGATCACCCTTAGGTATTCACTGAACTTATGTATGGCAATCCCCTCCTTGGTGCCGGTTATCTTATTCAGGGCCTGCGCCTGCTGCTCCGACCGGGACTGAAGCGCTATCTCATGATCCCGCTGGTCATCAATATCCTGGTCTTTTCGCTGGTCGGCTGGCTGGGTTACAGCCAGTTTGAGGCTGTACTCGACCATTTTCTGCCTTCATCCAGCTGGCTGCACTATTTCAGGTGGATACTCTGGCCTCTGTTCGCCCTCACTTTTCTGATCATCATATTCTACACTTTTACGCTGATCGCCAACCTTCTGGCCGCCCCTTTCAATGGCCTGCTGGCGGAAAAGGTGGAGCTGTTGCTGACCGGAAAAACACCGCCGGACAGCCATGCCAGTATCGCTGCTGCGGTAATTCCCGCCCTGGCATCGGAATTACGCAAGCTGCTCTATTTTCTGCTGAGGGCATTGCCATTGCTGCTGATTTCATTTATCCCGGGTGTGAACATCGCGGCCCCTTTCCTCTGGCTGGCCTTCAGCGCCTGGTTTCTTGCCATTGAATACATGGATTACCCCATGGGAAATCATGGGTATGGCTTCAGAAAACAGCTCAAGGAATTGAAGCAGAGACGCCTTACCGCCCTCGGGTTCGGCGCTGGCCTGATCATTTTGATGATGATACCGGTGCTTAACTTTGCCGCCATGCCGGCCGCGGTGGCGGGCGCCACTGCGCTCTGGTGTGGACAGGATGTGACCAAATCGGGGGATTGATAACCCAGGTTTTAGAATTCCTAACCCGGCAGAGCCGGAACCAAATAGTAGGGTGGGCACGTCTTTTGTGCCCACCATTGCGATACAAGGGTAAGCAGGGCCTCTCGACGGGATTAACCGGGTGCTTACATACAAGGAGCTTTGGTGGGCACAAACAACGTGCCCACCCTACGGAGATTTCTTTGCATTTCTGTTCAAGATTTCAGTGGTAAGGTACTAACAATACAAAAGGCCCTTCCTTTCAATAGCGCTCGAGAAACCGCGACAATCTCTCCACGCCCTCTTTCAGCTTCGTGATACCCGTCGTATAGGCAAAGCGCAGATGTTGTCCGGGTTGGTTGTTGCCAAAATCCCGGCCCGGGGTCACTGCCACCCCCTGCTGCTCCAGCAGATCCATACAGAAGCCATAGCTGTCATCGGTAAAGGCAGCGCAATTGGCATAGAGATAAAACGCCCCCTGGGGAGTGGCCGGAATCTCGAACCCCAGTTCGCGCAGGGCCGGAAGCAGATAATCCCGCCGCTGCCTGAATGCCTGCCTGCGTTGTTCCAGTATCGTCAGGGTCTCCGGCTCAAATGCCGCCAGCGCAGCATGCTGAGCAGGCGTGGAGGCGGCCAGAAAAATATTTTGTGCCAGCCGGTCCACAGGCTCCACATAGACCTCAGGTGCGATCACCCATCCCAGGCGCCAACCTGTCATCCCGAAATATTTGGAAAAGCTGTTGATGACGAACAGGTCATCGGCTAGTGTCAAGGCTGTGCTGCTGCTGCCTTCATAGAGCAGGCCCTGGTAGATCTCATCGACCACCAGCAGGCCGTTGCGTTGTTCCGTCAGTTGATGAATCTGTCGTAACTCCCCCGGCGCTATCAAGGTCCCGGTGGGATTGGAAGGGGATGAGACCAGCACCACCCGGGTCTCAGGCGTCCATGCCTGCTCGACCCGCTCTGCATTCAGCTGGTATCCACTCTCCGGCCCAACCGCTATGGCTACCGGCTTGCCACCGACGAGGGAGACAAAATTACGATTGCAGGGGTATCCGGGGTCCGCCATCAGGACCACCTCCCCTGGATCGATCAGAACGCTCATGACCAGTTGCAGTGCACCCGATGCCCCGGGGGTCACGATGACCCGGCCCGGGTCGATCGACAGGCCATACTGGTCCGAATAGTAGCGTGCGATCGCAGCTCTCAATGCCGGCAGACCACAAGCAGGGGTGTAGTGGGTGAGCCCCGCCTCCAGTGCCCGCACCCCCGCCCGGATGATGGGGGCTGCCGTTTCAAAATCGGGCTCTCCGACCTCCATGTGAATGATGGAGCGCCCGCCAGCCTCGAGGGAACGGGCGTGGGCCAGCAGCTTCATGACATGGAACGGCTGGATATCCTGCATCCGCCGTGCGGTCTTGAAGCGGGTCTTATCCATTCGCCTGTGCGTGTACCCGTTTCAACAGTTCCAGATCCACCATCTCCCGGCCCTGCATATCACCATGAATGGCGTGGCAGGGTGCACCGGGGTCCCCCAGGTGATCCAGGATCAGAGTAGCACCATCGAAGTTCTCATGCCGGGTGTAGCCATTGACTGTAACCACCAATGCACGAATACCCGATGAGAGTACCGACAGGACACCGTTGTGTGAATCTTCCAGGGCCAGGCAACGATCCGGATCGATGCCGAGCTGATTCATCGCCCAGTTATATATATCCGGTGCCGGCTTTTTGGCTGGAACCACGTCGCCGGCCGCGATCACTTCGAACCAGGAACTGCCCTCTTTCCCCAGGGTGCTGTCCAATAGGGCAGTGACATTTTCCGGCGTGGTAGTGGTAACGATACCCAGCCGAAACCCCTGATCCCGGGCCTCCTGCAACAGACGCTGCACACCGCTTCTCAGTGGAATACGGCCCTCGGCCATCAGTGCGTTGTAGTGGCCTGTCTTGGATTGGTGCAACCCGGCGATAAAATCATCGAGATCGGCAGGTTTATCAAAATCCTGGTTATATCGATCAAGGTAAAAGCGGATTCGTTCCTTGCCTCCCGTCACCGCGAGCAACTTACCATAGAGTTCTTCACTCCACTCCCAGTCCAGACCGGCCTCCGCAAACGCGGCATTGAACGCCACCCGGTGTCCTTCACGCTCGGTATCTGCCATGGTACCGTCCACATCGAACAACAAAGCCTCTAATTTCGCCATCGTTATAAAGTTCCTGATTTCTGATAAATTCCTGTTAATGCCCGGGCAACTTACCCAAACAGGCGCATGGATTCACCCCATTGTGCCAGAATTCCCAATCATTGAGGGGGTGATTCTTGCTCAAGAGACAGAAATCTGGTTAAGATAGAGAGCTTCATCGAAGTAGTTTTCAGGAGTTACTGAATGGCTGCAAAAAAGAAGGCTGAACGTGATCTGATCGGCCCGTTCAGCTTCAAGCCCTATCATCCTCAAAAGGATGAGGAGTACATGAACCAGGACCAGGAGGCCCATTTCAGGTCTATCCTGGAGCGCTGGAAAAAAGATCTAATGGAAGAAGTGGACCGCACTGTACACCACATGCAGGATGAGGCGGCGAGCTTCCCCGACCCCAATGACCGGGCGACGCAGGAGTCGGAATTCAGCCTGGAACTACGCACCCGGGACCGGGAACGTAAACTGATCAAAAAAATCGACGACACCATCGAGCTGATCGACAGCCACGAATATGGCTACTGTGAGGCCTGTGGGGTAGAGATCGGTATACGCCGCCTGGAAGCCCGCCCAACGGCCACACTCTGCATCGACTGCAAAACCCTGGATGAGATCCGGGAAAAACAGATGAGCTAAGGGCCGCCCTCCCATCACCTTGTCCTGGCGCCCGTCCAGCGGATAAAACGGGCTTTTGAGGGCGGCGTATGCAGGTCACCTATCGCGGGCGCTTCGCCCCTTCACCCAGCGGCCCCCTTCACTTCGGCTCGCTGGTAGCCGCCCTGGGCAGCTACCTCGACGCCCGCAGCCAGCAGGGTGAGTGGCTGCTGCGGATGGAAGATCTCGATCCACCGAGAGAAGAGCCGGGTGCTGCGGACACCATTCTGCGCACGCTCGAGGCATTCGGGTTCGAATGGGATAGTGAGGTGCTCTACCAGAGCCGGCGCCAGACCGCTTACGGCGTTGCAGAAGAAGAGTTGATCGCCCGGGGAGTGGCATACCCATGCGCCTGCACACGTCGCGAGGTTGCCGCGGCGGGGCTGCAGGGAGTCGATGGCCCCCGCTATCCAGGCACCTGCCGCAACGGAACCCGTAACGGGAGGAACGCCCGCTCCATCCGGGTACGGGTCGATGACGATCCACTCCAGTTTGATGACCGCATCAATGGAGAGATCAGCCAGCGACTGGCCCGCGACAGCGGTGATTTTATCATTCGCCGCACCGACGGGTTGTTTGCCTATCAACTGGCGGTAGTGGTCGATGATGCGTTTCAGGGAATCACCCATGTGGTACGGGGTGCGGACCTTCTCTCATCGACCCCTCGTCAGATCCACTTGCAGCGCCTTCTGGGCCTGCCTCTACCCGACTACGCCCACCTGCCACTGGCGCTGGGCTCTGACGGAAAGAAACTTAGCAAACAGAGCCACGCGCGACCGATCTTGAGCAGCAATCCCGTCCCCTCCCTGACCACTGCCCTGCGATTCCTGAACCAGCCTCCTCCACCCGGGCCACCTGCCAGCCTGCAGGAGTTCTGGGAATGGGCTATTGAGCATTGGAATCTGACAGCAGTTAAAGCAGAACCTAGGGTAAAAACAGGACCTAGGGCCGAGGAAAAACAGGACCTAGGATAAAAGCAGGACCGGGGACCGAGGTACCAGGACCGAGGAAAAGCCCGTTTGATTCCCCTCACCCTGTCCCTCTCCCTGAGGGAGAGGGGACCCTTTGTTAGGGGTATGGTTGTTAATTCAAGCTTCTTGCGCTGTCAAGCAGAGCGTAGGAACTAGAAAAAGCAGGACCAAGGTACCAGGACTAAGGAAAAGAAAAAAACCAAAGGCAGAACCATCCTATCCTGGAATCTTGGTCCTTACCATCAACGAAGGGTCCCCTCTCCCCCCGGGAGAGGGACAGGGTGAGGGGAATCAACGGTGGGCTTTTCCTAGTACCTAGATCCTAGTATCTAGTATCTTAAACATGGTGCCCGGGGCCGGACTTGAACCGGCACGATCGCAATGATCGGCGGATTTTAAGTCCGCTGCGTCTACCAATTTCGCCACCCGGGCGTCTACTCCGATGAACGACTATCCAACCTGTATCACTCTGCGCGAATGCATTAATCCAGCTTGCGATTCCTTTAATATCAACAGGTTATAAATGCCACGTTCTAAGCCATATATGGTACCGCCTGACGGGTGAATGGTAAAGCGCGGTACGTATCCAGTTGATGGCAATTTCCGGTTTAGAGTAATGAACTCAAGTTTCGGAGTTCGGACGATATAAAAGGCTGAATCAGGCCGTCCCTTCTTCCTCAAATTGCTTGTTCCCCTGATCGAGTGGGTAGATTGCCGTTGTAGGGCCGAATTCATTCGGCCGATTCGGTGGTCGAATAAATTCGACCCTACATTTCTGCTGACAGCAATGAACACCGAAACTTGAGGTAATGAAATATATCTGCCGGATTGCAGGTCTTTTATCGGTGAAAGGGCCACTGACAAGGGCGCCGGTCGTGCTCACCGATGAAAAAATTATCACCACCACGGGTCAGCGCAACTTGTATCGTTTGCCATTTCAACATATATTCGGATTACCCCAGTGCTAAACTGGGTTTTTTCCGATGATTATTAACTATAATAAATCCAACCCATCGAAGTCCCGTGGAAAATGAGGAGTTAGACGAATGAATCTGAAGAAAAAACTTTCCGGTGCGGCTATCGCTACCGCTGCTGCAGGCCTTTTCATGGCAGGTGCAGTCACAACGACCGCAACTGCAGGCGAGTCTGCCGAGGCCAAGGTCCACTGTTTTGGCGTCAATGGGTGCAAGGGTCAGACGGCCTGCGCCACGGCCACCAATGCCTGCAATGGGTTGAACAGTTGCAAAGGCAAAGGCTGGCTGCCAATGACTGCCCAGGAGTGTAGCGACAAGGGTGGCGAGGTCAAAGCCGAGTAACAGGATACCTTACAACTGGCTTCCACGCAGAGCGTGGGAGTCAATTTCAGATATCCTGATCTCGCGGATAATACATTGATACCAAAACGCATAGTGTAGGTTGGCGCTGAGGAACGAAGCCCAACTTTCAGTGCGAATTCTGTGTTGGACTTCGCAAGCTCAGCACCAACCTACAAGTGTCTTGGTGGGCACAAACAACGTACCCAACCCCTCCGTCGATGACCAGTAACGATATACGAAACCCTGCCCTTGGATTTGGTCTTGGATTGCGTAAAGAGCACTACCAGGCTGTTCTGGATCGGCCTCCTCCTGTCGACTGGTTCGAGGTGCTGACTGAAAACTATCTGGTTCCTGGCGGTAAACCACTCTACTACCTGGACCGTATTCGTCAGAACCACCCCCTGGTGATGCATGGCGTCTCCCTCTCTATCGGCGGCAGCGATCCGTTGAACCGGGATTACCTGAAGCAGGTCAAGCAGCTTGCCAGGCGTATCGAGGCCCACTGGATATCCGATCATCTCTGCTGGACCGGCAGCAATGGCATCAATGCCCACGATCTGCTGCCCCTCCCCTACACCGAAGAGGCGGTGCGCCATGTGGTGGAACGAGTCACCCAGGTGCAGGAGTTTCTGGGTCGCCGTATCCTGCTGGAAAATGTTTCCAGTTATCTCACTTTCAATGACTCGGTGATGAGCGAGTGGGAGTTTCTCAGCGAAATATCCCGGCAGGCGGACTGCCTGATACTGCTGGACATCAACAATATCTACGTAAGCTCCGTCAACCACGGTTTCGATCCCCTGGAATATCTGAATGGCATTCCAGGAGAGCGGGTGCAACAGTTTCACCTTGCCGGCCACCAGCGTCATGAACACTACATCATCGACACCCATGACGCCGCGGTGATCGACCCGGTCTGGTCGCTCTACCGGGAGGCACTGCTGCGCTTCGGCCAGCTCTCCTGCATGATCGAGCGAGACGACAACATCCCTCCCCTGGATCAGCTGGTGGGCGAGCTGGATCAGGCGCGACGGGTTGCAGCAGCTCTCCTTGCCGGGGGGGTATGACCGGATGAACGATCTGCAGCAGCTGCAGCAGGACTTTCTGGCCTGGCTGACCACGGGAGAGAAGCGGGTGAAGGGCGCAGTGGCCAGGAGCAATTCGGTCAGCCGGGAGCTGCGACTGGAAATCTACCGTAACGCCTACCATCTGCGCCTGCTGGAGGCACTGGCTGACGCCTACCCGGCACTGCATACACTGCTGGGGGATGAGCGTTTCCAGGCGCTTGCATTCGGTTACATCCAGAGCCACCCTTCCCACCACTTTTCCATTCGCTGGTTCGGCCATCGCCTGAGCCGGTATCTGCGCGACCACCCGGAGAGAGAGGATCACCCGGTGCTGGCCGAGATGGCTCTGTTCGAGTGGACGCTACGTGATGCATTCGATGCCCCCGACAGCCAGACCATCGGGCTGGAGGAGCTGGGTCGCTTGCCGCCGGAGCTATGGGCGGAAATGCAGCTGCAGCTGAACCCCTCCATACGACGCCGGGACCTCGAGTGGAATACTCCGCAATTGTGGCAGGCCATCGATGACGGGGCCCCTCCGCTGCCACCGGAGCGAAACCCGTTTCCTGTCGGCTGGCTGGTATGGCGCCATGAACTCAGGACCCGTTATCAATCTCTGGAAGTCGATGAGGCCTGGGCATTGGATGCCACCCTTTCAGGTACGAATTTTTCCGGGATATGCGCCGGGCTCTGTGAATGGATCGATGAGGCCCATGTCCCCCAGCACGCCGCCGCGATGATCCAGGCCTGGATCGGAAACGGGCTGGTAGCTGCTTTAGGGCCGCGTACAGATTAGCGCTTCAGCGTAGGATGGGCAAAGCGCAGCGTGCCCATCAAAATCCGCTGCCTGCCCTGGTGATGGGCACGGCGCTTCGCGCCTTTGCCCATCCTACGCAACTGTGTCCGCATCATCTTGCTTTTAGACTGTACAGGCGTAAACTCGATTTGGTCACGCAGCAGGGGACTTTCATTTCATCGACAGAGCAGTCGCTTTCATCACCCGCGGTTATCAAACAAATCAAATCTATTAAACGATCCAGATCGAGGAGCAATCAACAATGAAAAAAATGGTGGCCCTGGCCGCGAGCATTCTACTCAGCCTCGTTTTTGTCACAAGCGCACAGGCGAAGACCCTGCGTATGGCCTATGATGCGGATCCGGTTTCACTGGACCCCCACGAACAGCTCTCCGGTGGCATGCTGCAACTCTCCCATATGCTGTTCGACCCCCTGGTTCGCTGGAATCATGAGATGAAGTTCGACCCTCGACTGGCCGAATCCTGGGAGCGTATAGACGAGCATACGGTGCGTTTCCATCTGAGAAAAGGGGTCAAGTTCCACAGTGGCAATCCGTTCACTGCAAAGGATGTCAGCTGGACCTTCGAGCGCCTGAAACAGAGCGCGGACTTCAAAGGGTTGTTCCAGCCATTCAAGGAACTGAAGGTGGTGGATGACTACACCATTGATCTGGTCACCAGTAAACCCTATCCACTGGTCATGCACATGGCCACCTATATCTTCCCGATGGACAGCAAGTTCTATACCGGCACCGACGCGAACGGTAACCCCAAGGGCATGCTGAAGAAGCACGCGGATACCTACGCCTCCACCCATGTATCCGGCACCGGCCCCTACAGCGTAACCAAGCGCCAGCAGGGCGTCCGGGTCGACTTCAAACGCTTCGCCGGTTACTGGGATAAAAAATCGCCGGGAAACGTCACCGACATCGTGCTTACCCCGATCAAAGAGGCCCCGACCCGGGTAGCCGCTCTGCTCTCGGGTGACGTCGACTTCATCGCGCCGGTACCGCCCACTGACATGGATCGGATCCGCAAGAGCCCCAAGACGGAACTGGTCACCATGAGCGGCACCCGGATCATCACCTTCCAGCTCAACCAGAAACGTCGCCCAGAGTTCAAAGACAAACGGGTTCGCCAGGCCATCGTCTACGCCATCAACAACCCCGGCATTGTGAAGAAGATCATGAAGGGCTTCGCCACCCCCGCCGCCCAGCAGAGCCCCAAGGGATATTCAGGCAATGTTGCCTCTCTCGAGCCCCGTTACAATCTCAAAAAAGCGCGGCAACTGATGCAGGAAGCCGGATACGAAAAGGGCTTTTCCGTCACTATGATGGCCCCCAATAACCGTTATGTGAATGACGCCAAAATCGCCCAGGCGGTCACTTCCATGCTCTCCAGGATCAATATCAAGGTCGACTTGAAGACCATGCCAAAGGCCCAGTACTGGCCCAAATTCGATGAGCGCGCAGCAGACATCATGATGATCGGCTGGCACTCGGATACCGAGGATTCTTCCAATTACTCCGAGTTTCTGGTGATGTGCCCGAACAAGGAGACCGGTTATGGCCAGTACAACAGTGGCAACTACTGCAACGAGGCGGTGGACAAACTGGTGCTGGAGAGCCAGGGCGAAACCGATGAGGCCAAACGGATGGCCATGCTGCAGCAGATAGAGAAAATCCTGTTCGACGATGCGGCTTTCGTCCCCCTGCACTGGCAGGATCTGGCCTGGGCATCCCGTAAAGGCGTGCATATCGATAAGGTCGTCAACGTGATGAACTTCCCTTACCTGGGTGACCTGGTCATCAATTGAGGCGTAACCGTTCACTCCCCCTGGTATGCAGGTGCGAATTTATTCGCACCTGGCCGAATGAATTCGGCCCTACAGCATGGATCCGTCACAGAGGCCTGAACCAGTATATTGAGGCAGCCCTTCCTGGTATGCAGGTGCAAATTTATTCGCATTTGGCCGAATGAATTCGGCCCTACGGCGCGAATCAGACATAGAGGCCTGAACGGTTATATCGGGGTGGGCTTTCGCAAACGAAAAAATGGCCGCGGATTGACGCGGATAAAACACGGATGATGCCATGTTATTAAGAATTCTGCGCTGGAACTCGTGCCAGAGTTCCGGTGTGTGCGACGCAGACCAAGGGAACGAGAGGGCAATAAATCCGTGTTTTATCCGCGTCAATCCGCGACTGATATTTTTTGATCCCGTGACATGATCGCCTTTTTCATCAAGCGACTCGGCCAGGCGTTGGTCGTCATGATCGTCATCAGCCTCATCGCCTTTTCTATCCAGGACAATCTGGGAGACCCGCTGCGGGAACTGGTGGGACAGTCCGTATCTGAAGCGGAGCGCCAGGCGCTGCGCGATGAGATGGGGCTGAACGACCCCTTTCTGGTGCAGTACTGGCGCTTCCTGAAGCGGGCGGTCAAGGGTGACCTGGGGAACTCCTACTTCTTCAAACGCCCGGCCCTCGAAGTGATCATGGAGAAACTTCCCGCAACCGTGGAACTGGTGATGGGGGCAACCCTGATCATCCTGCTGTTCTCGATCCCCATCGGCGTCTACTGCGCCATCAATCCCCGCAACTGGTTCACCCGGCTGATGATGGGGACCAGTATCATCGGCATCTCGATCCCGGTCTTTCTCACCGCCATCTTGCTGATCTATCTCTTCTCCATCGAACTCGGATGGTTCCCATCCTTCGGCCGTGGAGAGACCATCGTCATATTCGGGGGATGGCATACCGGACTGCTGACAAGCGATGGGCTGATGCATCTGGTCCTGCCATCGGTCGCCCTCTCCTCCATCATGCTGCCCCTGTTCATCCGGCTGATCCGCTCCGAGATGATGGAGGTGCTGGAGCAGGAGTACATCCGTTTTGCCTGGGCCAAGGGGCTGACCCGAAGGCGGATCTGGTTTCTGCATGCATTGAAAAATACGCTGCTGCCGGTGATCACAGTCGGTGGGGTTCAGATCGGCACCATGATCGCCTACACCATCCTGACTGAAACCGTGTTTCAGTGGCCCGGTATGGGCTTCCTGTTTCTGGAGGCGGTAAACCGTGTCGACACCCCATTGATCATCGCCTACCTGATCGTGGTCGGCCTGATTTTCGTGGTCACCAATACCCTTGTGGATCTGATCTACGGGCTGGTAAACCCCACGGTCAAGTTGACAGGAGGAGAGGCATGATCCGCCACTGGAGACTATTCGTCGACTCCACCTTTCTCTACCGGTTCCGACGGGACAAGGTGGCCATCATCAGTTTCAGCCTGCTGCTGCTGATGGTGATGCTGAGCTTTTCCTCGCCCCTGATCGCACCCTACGACCCCTATGACCCGGCCCAGATCGACATCATGGACTCGGACACCCCCCCTGCCTGGCAGGTGGAAGGCGACCCCCGCTTTCCCCTGGGTACCGATGCCCAGGGCCGGGACATGTTCAGCACCATTCTCTACGGCACCCGTATCTCCATCACCATCGGGCTGTTCGCGGTGCTGCTGCAGTCCATCCTGGGCATCTCACTGGGCCTGATTGCCGGCTACTTCGGGGGACGCATCGACGCCTTTCTGATGCGACTGGCGGATATCCAGCTCTCCTTCTCCACCCTGATGGTAGCGATCATCGTGCTCGCCATCTTCCAGGCCTCCTTCGGTACTGAACTTTACAACGACCTGGCTATATTCATGCTGATTCTGGTGATCGGCATCGCCGAGTGGCCCCAGTATGCACGTACCGTCCGGGCCTCGGTACTGGCAGAAAAAAAGAAGGAGTACGTGGATGCGGTGCGGGTGATCGGGCTGGGGTCCGGTCAGATCATGTTCCGTCACATTCTCCCCAACACCCTCTCCCCGATTCTGGTGATCTCAACGGTGCAGGTGGCCAATGCCATCATGAGTGAGGCTGCCCTCTCCTTCCTCGGGCTGGGCATGCCGGTAAACAAACCTTCACTCGGCTCCCTGATCAATAGCGGGTTCGAATACATCATGAGCGGCTCCTGGTGGATCACTGCTTTTCCAGCACTGGTTCTAATCCTTCTGGTGCTGGTCATCAACCTGCTGGGTGACTGGCTGCGTGACGTGCTCAACCCAAAACTCTACAAGGATTGAGCCATGCCGATTCTGGAAGTAAACAACCTCGAAGTCCGCTTCCCCATGCGTGAGGGGGAACTTATAGCAATCCGGGACATCAGCTTCTCCATCGACAGGGGGGAGCGGCTGGGCATCGTGGGCGAGAGCGGCGCCGGAAAATCAGTAGCCGCCTTTGCCATTCTGCGTCTGGTCGGGAGACCTGGATATATCTCAGGCGGGCAGATCCTGTTCGAAGGGAACGATCTGGCCAGCCTGTCACCTGAACAGCTCCGCCAGTTCCGGGGCAATCAGATCACCATGATCTTTCAGGACCCGATGATGACCCTGAATCCGGTGCTCACCATCGGCACCCAGATGATCGAGTGCCTGCAGACCCACAAGGGGATGCGCCGCAGAGAAGCCCGTGAACTGGCGGTGGAAAAACTGCGCAGTGTCGCCATTCCATCCCCTGAGGCCCGCATCAACCAGTACCCCCACGAACTCTCCGGCGGCATGCGTCAGCGAGTGGTCATCGCCATCGCCCTGCTCACCGATCCGGAGATCATCATCGCTGACGAACCAACTACAGCCCTGGATGTCACTATTCAGGCAGAGATCATGGAACTGCTGCTGGAGCTGTGTGAAAAGCATCAGGTGGCGTTGATCCTGATCACTCATGATCTGGGCGTGGTCTCTGAGATCACCCAGCGTGCCATCGTCATGTACGCCGGCCGAATCGTCGAAGAGGGTCCGACCCGAAGCATCATCGAACAGGCCAGACATCCCTATACACAGGGCCTGATCAATGCACTTCCCGAGCGTACACGGCCGGGGCAACGGCTGAACCAGATCCCGGGTTCCATGCCGACATTGATGCAGATCCCGCCAGGATGTGCCTTTCATCCCCGCTGTGAGCACGTCACAGACGTTTGTCGGACCCAGGTACCGGATTACACCCGCTTTGACCACTCCAGGGTCGCCTGTCACTGGGTCGCCGTCCAGGAACAAACCTCAGTATAGATACCGGTAATCGACCGGATTGAGAAAGCCCGATGGAAAACAGCAATTCAGATCACAAGGCAAAGCTGCTCGAGATACGGGACCTGTACAAGGCGTTCCCCCTCTCCAGTGGTCTGCTGGAACAGCTGCAGTTCAAAAAAGGCAGACTGGTACGAAACCGGGAGAGCGTCAAGGCGATCAACGGGGTGTCCCTCGATATCTACCCCGGCGATGCCCTTTGTGTGGTGGGTGAAAGTGGCTGTGGAAAGTCCACCATAGCACGGGTGGTGACCGGCCTGTTGCGGCCGACATCGGGCAGCATCGTTTTCGACAACGAACGCATCGACCACCTGCCACCGAAGCAGCAACTGCCCTACCGGCGCAGGATGCAGATGATCTTTCAGAACCCTTATGCCTCCCTCAATCCCCGCATGACCGTGCGTCAGACCCTTGAAGAACCGGTACGCTTTCATAACCCGGGGATAGCAAATGGTGCGGTGAAAGAGAAGGTGGAGGAGGTGATGGCATCAGTAGGGGTTGATCCCGGGTGGAGCAACCGTTTCCCCCATGAATTTTCTGGTGGCCAGCGACAGCGTATCTCCATCGCTCGGGCTTTGACGGTCGACCCGGAAGTGATCGTAGCCGATGAGCCCATCTCCGCGCTCGATGTATCCATTCAAGCCCAGGTACTCAACCTGCTGATGGAGGCACGGGAAGAGCGTTCTCTAACCTATCTCTTCATCACCCACGACCTCTCTGTGGTGGAACATTTCGGCAGCCGGGTGGCCGTGATGTACCTTGGGGCTATCTGTGAACTGGCGGATACGGCCACTCTTTTCGGCACGCCAAGACACCCTTATACCCAGGCACTGCTGAGCGCCATTCCGCGACTGAAACTAGATCGACCGGCGCATATAAAATTGAAAGGTGAAATACCCACTCCGATCGACCTCCCAAAGGGTTGTCTCTTTCAAACCCGTTGCCTCTATGCCGATGAGCGTTGCCGTCAGGAGAGACCCGATCTCAAAAAACTGAACAGTGGCGCCAGAGTTGCCTGCCACGGTGTAGAGGAAAATCGCATCGAATAAATCAAAAGCCACCCGTAAAACGGGTGGTTTATTTCAAGATCAAGTATTCTCCGTCTGGAAACACCATTAATTCCTTGTTCCCGCCATAAAGAGACCTACGGGTCTGTTTTTCCACCCTGAAAGAAGATCTTCCAGACTCTTCCCCCGATTAAGTGGATAAACCAGATTTTTGACATAACGTATTCCAACTGTCAGCAGACATGTAGGATCGAATTTATTCGACCATCGAATCGGCCGAATGAATTCGGCCCTACAACGATAATCTACCCACTTGATCAGGAAAGTAGCCATTTTTTATATTCTTTTTGAAAAAAATTACCTTTTATACTAGTGATTTGGATCAGTGTTTGGCATTATGCGCAACGATAGGACAAACAACGAATGTTTGAGCCAATAAATTATTAAAGGAATCTCAATCATGGTAGCTAAAAAAGTGGCGAAGAAACGGGCCTCTAAAAAACGAGTCGTAAAAACACGCAGCACGAAAAAGAGCGCGGTAAGAAAGACGGCCAGAAAGTCTGCCGCAAAAACCACACAGTCGACGACACGACAGCCAGCAGCCGGGGAATCCCTGGTGCTCGAGATGGAACAGGCTACCGCCAAGGCAAGAATCCAGCTGGCCAGGGCCCATGAGAAAGAAGTGGCACTGCGCAAGAAAGCAGTGGAAAAACTGCAAACACAGTTTGCCAAAATAATGGAGAAGCAGAAGACCCTGAAAGGCAAAAAAATAGCTGCCATCGAAAAGGCTGCTGAAAAAAGCACGCAGGGTGCCCGTAACCAGGCCGTCCGTGCCCGCGAAGCCCTCAGGGAACTCAATACCCGGATCAAGGCCCTCCGCGACGAGTTGAAAGACGCCAAACTGACACACAAGGTGGCTGGCGTTGCTCACAGTAAATTTCTGGCGGTGGAAAAGAGCCTGGAAAAATTCGAGCGCGAGTGGATGAAGAAAAGCGCACCCAGGAAAAAAGTCCGGCGGCGCACCCGTCGGAGCCCTGCCTCGACCACCGCCATAACAGAGACCACCGTTTCCAGCGAGCAAAAGGCCACTACGGAAACGCCTGATAACGCCTGAAAGGGCGTAAGCACCCGGTTAATTCCGTCGAAGTAGGGTTTAACCGGGGCGATGGGCTTCCAGCACGGATAGCCAGATCCTTTGGACCTGGCTATTTTTTGTTCCAGGAGACTGTCGGATTTGACCGATCGAAGCGAAAACCCCTGGGAGCCAATTAAATCAGTTTATCGAATGAGGCGAATAGTGGGCCTATTTAACGAATTCGATAAGCTGAGTTGATCGCTCTCCAGGGATTTGCAGCCGATTAGCGTTAAATCCGACAGCCTCCTAATGTTATTGCATCAGAGGGCCACCTGCGCAACAATTCTCCGAGCATACAGTATGTGCCTTTGACGGGTAGTCTCATCGTCAGCAGTGGGAGCCCTGCCCGAAATCTGGATAAGAGTATCCTTCAAATGAAAATTATCAAATACCTGTCGATTGTCGTCATTCTGCTCCTCGTGCTGGTAGCGGGCCTCGTGGTCACGCTCTATCTCGTCGACATCAACCAGTACAAGGGGGCCATGGCGCAGCAGATCACGAAGCTGACAGGGCGTGAATTCACGATTAACGGTGACTGTGAACTCTCGATTTCCCTGCAACCCCGCATCCTGCTTCGCGACGTCCATATGAAAAATGCCTCCTGGGGCAGTCAGACAGAAATGCTCAAGATTGGCGAGGCTGAATTACAGGTGGCCTTCATACCGCTGTTGATAAGTCGAATCAAGGTACTCAAGCTTTCCATCAGCGATCTGAACATCGTACTGGAAAAAAATAAGGAGAATAAGAGCAACTGGGACATGGGCAGTGGGGAGGCAAAATCAAAATCGGCCACTGACAGCGGATCGGGCGGCCTGACAATGGAGATCGCACTGTATGAGATCCTGGTGAGGAATGCTCGTATTCTCTATAACGATAATACGAGCAAAAAGGCCACCCGGCTGACCCTTCAATATCTCAAGGGCAACCGTCTCGACAATGACTTCGTTCAGTGGGACCTCGCCGCAAAGATCGATAATACTCCCGTTGCCATACAAGGCAGGACATCCGTTCTCCATAACCTGCTGCGCGGCCAACCTTTTGAGAGCCATTTGGGAGGTAATCTGGGAAATATCGAGTTCACCCTGGATGGGAGCATGATCCTGAATGATGGGCTGGGTAGCATCGATATGAAAACCACCCTGAAGGCCCCCGACCTGAAGACCGTGACCGAACTGACCCAGGCGGAGTTGCCGGCAGTTGGGCCGATAGCCATACAGGCAAAGCTGTCCGATACCGATAAAGCTTATAAGATTGATCTCAGTAGTAACCTTGCCGATATGAAACTCATGCTGAAAGGTCTGATCGGAAAGAGCCTGGACGGCAAGGGAATGAAGGTCGAGTATGATGTCGAGGCCCCGGATCTCAAGAGTGCATCCATTATTGCCGGAACCAAACTTCCAGATGTCGGGCCGATCAAGGTGTCGGGGACAGTGGCCGATTCAAAAGGATCCTATCTGTTGACCCTGAATGGCGCCGTTGCTGATCTGAAGATCGATGCCGATGGGCGGATTGCCGATTCCCTGGATGGCAAGGGGGTCGAGCTGAATCTCGCGCTGCTGGCGCCCGACCTGCAGCAGGTCGGCAAACTGGGCGGCGCCGAATTACCCCCGGTGGGTCCGCTCGATGTCAGGGGGAAACTGAACGACATCGAGGGTGGATACAGCATTTCTGATCTGAAGGCGAAGATCGGTAAGAGTGACCTCAATGGAGATGTATCGATCGTATATCAGAGCAAACCTGCGCACGTGAAAGCCTCCCTCAGCAGTACTCGCCTGGACCTGACTCAATTTCAGAAACAGGAGGCGGGTACAACGGCAAAGCCCGCGGCAAAAACCGGGAAGGCGCAGGTGGCGGAGGCCCCCGCCAGCGGACGTATTTTCCCGGACACCCCACTCCCCTTCGATCAATTGAAGATGGTCAATGCCGATATAAAATATGCAGCCCAGGAGATAGAGACAGGCACCCAGGCACTGCGCAATGTCAAACTTGCACTGAAACTCGACAATGGCAGACTGGAGTTGAAACCCGTTCAGATGAAGGTAGCGAAGGGATCCATCCAGGGTGATGCAACCCTGGATGCTTCACAATCCAAATCGCAGGCGGCGATCGCCCTGAATCTCCAGGCCAAGGATCTGGTACTGGGCAATTTCAAACAGCTGAAAGG